>JACCZL010000615.1 GCA_013695975.1 Chloroflexota bacterium | reverse complement strand
AGGAGGTTGGGCAACGCCAGCTCACCCCGGCGGCTGACGGGCACTGCCAGATCGGTGTCGGCGATCACACCCGCATGATGTTCACCCGCCCCGCGACCCGACCTGAGTCTCCTCGCCGCCGCCCGATGGCTCCGCCCTGGCAGCTCGCGGGTCCGCTACACTTGAGGCAATTATCTGGCTCGGAGCTGCCGCATGGCCGCGCACATTATCACACCTCCCATCCTGGAATCAGGTGACCACCTTACCCGTGACGAGTTCCATCGTCGCTACTGCGAGCGGCCGGACATCCGGAAGGCGGAGCTGGTCGAGGGGGTCGTCTACGTGGCTTCACCAGTCCGCGTCATCCACGGCGTGCCACACGCGAGCGTCGTGGGATGGCTCTACGCCTACCACGCGAAGACCCCGGGTGTGCAACTTGGTATAGAGACGACGGTTCGGCTCGACGCACCCAACGAGGTGCAACCTGATGCCTGTTTGTGGCGCGAGGAGCTCGGCGGGCCTCGGCTGAGCGCGGATGGCTACATCGAAGGGTCACCGCAGCTCGTGGCGGAGGTGGCGGCCAGTAGCGCTTCCTACGACCTGCACGCCAAGAAAGAAGCGTACCGCCGCAATGGGGTGCAGGAGTACATCGTCTGGCGCGTGCTCGAGGAGAACATCGTCTGGTTCCGGCTGCACGAGGGCGAGTACGTGTCGGTCGAGCCGGACGAGCGCAGCGTGATCGAGAGCGCGGCCTTCCCCGGTCTTCGGCTGCACGTGGCCAGGATGCTGGCCGGCGACGCGGCCGCCGTCCTCGCGGAGCTCGAGACACACCCCGGCGGCTGACCGCCGGTCAGTCCACTCGGAGTGTGTCGAACAACTCCTGGACCGTTAGCTCGAAGCCGAGCACGACGGCGTCCAAGTCGATGCGGTCGCTGCCGCGCAGCGTCGTCACGTCGCCATCGGGAGTCAGTCGGACAACCGACTCGGGACCCGGATCGACGACCAGGGCGATGCGGGTCCCGTGGTCGAGGTACCGCCGGCACTTCCTGATCATTGCGCGCGCGCTCTGGTCGGGCGAGACGATCTCGATGGCGATGTCCGGGGGCCCCTGGTACACGTTGGTCAGTCTGCCCCCTGGGTCACGCGGGACTCGCTCCCAGCTGTAAATCGACACGTCGGGTAGGAGGACATCCGCCCCAAACCGGCCCCGCAGCTCAGAGAAGGCCCACGCCAGCCTCCGCGGACGAGCGTAGCTGTTGATCCTCCCACCGAGCTCCATCTGCAGAGCGCCATGCTGCTCTTGCCCCAACGGTTTCTGCACCACCTTCCCGTCGATCAACTCGAGGTATGGCTTCTCCTCGGGCAGCTTCAGGAACTCTTCCGGCGTCAGCCGCCGCTCCGTGATCGCCATGCTGCGCCTCCCAGGCCTGCGCTGTGCGGAGTGTAGCATCGCACGATCGTCGAGCCACTGACCGCTACCTGCTTCTGGTACAATCCCGCGTGCCTCCCGATCCGTCCCCGCGAAGCGAGCTGCCCGACGGGCACGTGGTCCCGCGCTTCGCCGGCATTAGCACCTTCGCGCATCTGCCCCACAGCCGAGAGTTGCACGATGTCGACGTCGCGGTCGTCGGGGTTCCCTTCGACGGCGGGGCCAGCTTCCGCACTGGGGCGCGCTTCGGGCCTCAGAAGATCCGCGCGGGGTCGAGCCTGTTGCGGGCCTTTAATCCCGCCCTTCAGGTCGAGCCATTCGCCGAGTTTCGAGTCGTCGACTGGGGGGACGTCGCCTGCAGCCCGATCAGCATCGAGGACAGTTTTGCCCAGATCGAACAGGCCCTCGGGGAGGTCGTGAGGGCCGAGGTGTTCCCGCTCGTCCTGGGCGGCGATCACTCGATCAGCCTGCCGGTCCTTCGGGCGCTCGCGAAGCGCCACGGGCCGCTCGGACTGGTACACTTCGACGCCCATCCGGATACCTGGGACGTCCACTTCGGCCGCAAGTACAGCCACGCGACGCCGTTTCGACGGGCGATCGAGGAGGGGCTGATCGAGGCTCACCGCTACGTCCAGGTCGGGATTCGCGGGTCGCTGCCTAAAGCCAGTGACCTCGACGACGCTCGGGGGCTCGGCGTTACCGTGCTGCGTACCGACGATGTCGTCGAGATGGGGCTCAACGCCACGCTCGACCGCATCCGCGAGATCGCGACCGGCAGGGTCCACGTCAGCCTCGACATCGATGTCGTCGACCCGGCCTTCGCGCCCGGCACGGGCACGCCCGAGGTGGGCGGGCTCAGCAGCCGCGAGATTGTCCGGCTCGTCCGTGGGCTCGGGCCACTCGAGCTCACCGGTTTCGACCTGGTCGAGGTTTCGCCGCCCTACGACCACGGCGAGATCACCGCGATCCTCGCCGCCAACCTGGTGTACGAGCTGCTCTCGACGCGCGTCGGCCGGATGCGCCCGAAGGGCTGATGTGGCCCGGGGCGGTGCAGATGTCGTGGGTGCCCATCGTGGGAAACCTTGAACATGCTCCGAGAGTGGGGTAGCCTTTGACAAGATCGGTAGCGGGCCTGGAGGGGCCGGGGTGCGAGCGTGATCGGCCGAATCATTAGTCGGATACTGCACCGCTTCATCCGCGGCCTGGTCGTGCATCCGATTCGAGGGGTGCTCCTGCTCGTCGCCGCGCTTGCCACGGCGGCTGTCTTCGCCTTCCAGGGACTCCAGTCGGCGCCCGGCTTCTCGCTGGGGATGCCCAACTTATCACTGGGCGGGGCCGGCGGCGCGCCGAACGCGACCGAAAACTACCTGAAGGGGAACTCGACGTATAACGCCGAGCTGATGTGGTCGGCGCTGGGTGAAGAGGCGGTTCAGCGGTTCCGAAGCCGCGGTGGCAACGTTCAGACACTCCAAGCCCAGATGGAGCAGGCCAAGCAGGCCGGCGTCCAGCTCGAGCAGATCAACTACGTCGGCGGGCAGACCCTCGCCGACGGCACGAGCATGCACTTCTACGTCGTGCTGACCCGCGGTCCACGCTCGCGCGGCGAGGTCGAATACGTACCCTATACTTTCACGCTGGACCCGAGCGGGAAGATCTCGCGGGTTCAGTAAGGAGGCGGCCAATGGCGCTGAGCGCGCGCACCGCGAGATCACCGTTTGTCGAGCAAGAATACGACCAGCTCGATCGCAAGATCGATTCCGTGCTGGGGCGGCTCGGCGGCATCTTCAAGCTGCTGGTGTGGCTGACCGCGCTCGGTCTGCTCACCTACTACGTCCTGATCCCGAACCTGGAGGCCTGGGCGCCGTACATGATGTTCGGCGCCTACCTGATCTTCCAGCTCTTCTTCGCGATCATGTTCATGATCGTCCAGTTCGCGGCGCTGTTCTGGTTTCTCGGACGAACGCGGGTCTACTGGATCATGCCTGGCGAGACGGG
>JACCZL010000602.1 GCA_013695975.1 Chloroflexota bacterium | reverse complement strand
GTGGGTGGCGCCATACAGTCCGAACGAGCAGACCCTCGAGGCCCGCTTCGTCCCGCCGGTCGGACTATCGACGAGCACCAAGGACGGCTCCTGGGCCCACCCGCTCGGGACGGACCATCTCGGCCGCGACATCCTCAGCCGCGTGATCCACGGCGCTCGAATATCGCTCGTCGTCGGCGTCAGCGCCGTCTTGATCTCCGGAATCTTAGGGGTCCTGCTGGGGCTCCTGGCCGGCTACTACGGCGGGCGGCTCGACGCCCTCCTGATGCGGGTCGCCGACGTCCAGCTCGCGTTCCCGTTCGTCCTGCTCGCGATCAGCATGGTCGCCGCGGTCGGCGGCGGGTTGAAGAACGTGACCATCGTCCTGGGGATCTTCGGCTGGGTCTTCTTCGCGCGGGTAGTCCGTGGCGACGTCCTATCGGCCCGCGAGCGCGACTACGTTCTGGCCGCCCGCACCGTCGGAGCGTCGGACCGAGCGATCATCTTTCGGCACATCCTGCCCAACGTGGTGACCCCGGTCATCGTGTTGACCAGCTTCTTCGTCGCCAACTTCATCATCCTCGAGGCTTCGCTCAGCTTCCTCGGTCTCGGGGTCGAGCCGGCCATCCCGACCTGGGGCAGCATGCTCGCCGACGGTCGCCAGTACCTCTCCAGCTCGTGGTGGCCGGCCACCCTGCCGGGCATCGCGATCATGTTGACCGTCCTCGGCATCAACATGATCGGCGACTGGCTCCGCGACATCCTGGACCCGCGCCAGCAGCAGATCTCCTGACCCACCTCGCTCAGTCGCTAGCCACCAGCGGGCCGCAGGGGAAAGATCTCGACGTCGACGCCCGCGGCGTAGTGGACGAGCGGCGGTGGGCCGATCGGCTGGGGCAGGCCTGCCGCGCCGATGAGCTCGTCGTCGAGGCGGAGTATCCGCGCCCGCTGCGCCGGATATGGACGGTGGTGGACCTGCCCACGCCAGAGCCGGCCCCGCGCCTCGACGAGGAGCAGATAGCGCTCCAGCAGGAAATGTTCGAGCGTCCCGGGTGCCGACTCCCCGAGCGGCTCGCCGGGCTCGTAGCGAACCCCGAGTCGCGCGCCGCTTCTATCGAGCCGCCGGCTCTCGTACTCGATCGTCATGCCGCGTCGAGCGAGCCGCATCGCGGCGTGGTGGTAGGGGAGGCTCCAGCGGTGTCTGGCGATCTCCACCGCGATTCGCGACTGGGCGTCGAGCGAGAAGAAGTAGACGGCGGGGTCGCGTCCGTCGAGGTGGACGTAGGTGCGGACGTTCGCCTCGAGGAACCTGAAGGCCAGCCGCTCGGGCGCCCAGGGCGGCCGAACGCCCTGCATCGCGAACGCGACAAGGCCAACGTAGGCGACGTCGTCAAAGGTATCGATGCTGAGGCGGCTGGGCACGAGCGGACCGAGCGCCTCGACCGGGACCGGCCAATGCATGAACAGCAGCGAGCGCCAGCGTTGGTAGCCGACCGGTCGCCCGCTCGGTCGGCGGGTCGGCGTGATCCGATCGATCTCCAACATCGGCGACGGGCGACTCACTCCGGTATCTTTCCTGAGCGGCCGGCCAGGCCGTCACGGACTCCGCGGAAGAGCCCGACCAGCGCGGGAATGTTGGCCGCGGTGAGGCACTGGAGGGCATTGTAGGGCAGGATGACCCCCAGGAACCCCAGCATGCCGATTGGTCGCCAGAACGGTCCAGCGTTTCGGCGGAGCAGGAGCTGGGGATTACGGCCGAAGTAGTAGCCCTTCACCGGCGAGAACGGGCGCGCGCCGCGCTCGCCCATGCTGGCCGAGACTTTGTGGCGGATCAACGGCTCGTCGACCAGGGCGCAGCGATAGCCCTTCCTGGCGGCTCGGAGGCAGAACTCGGCGTCCTCGAAGTAGATGAACAGGTCGTCCCAGAGCGTGCCGACTCGCTCGAACACCTCACGCTTGACGAGCAGGGCGCAGCCGGTGATCCACTCGACCCGACTGCTGTGGGGCCGCGCGCCGGCCTCGTCCCCGATCTGGCTATGGAACGTGAAGCCGAGCCAGCGATTGTAGG
Organism: Chloroflexota bacterium; assembly: GCA_013695975.1. Lineage (GTDB taxonomy): Bacteria > Chloroflexota > UBA6077 > UBA6077 > JACCZL01 > JACCZL01. The sequence goes on along the minus strand of JACCZL010000602.1, from coordinate 6,979 downwards.
TCCCGCCAGCGAACCAGATCCGATCAGGCGTGTCGTAGTAGGTGATCACGGGCCCGACGATGCCGACGCCCGGCTCGCCGATCGCGGGCAGCATCGCGCGGATCAGGTCGGGGCGGACGACGGTGTCGTTGTTGAGCAGCAGGATCAGCTCGGCCCCGGCCCGCATCGCCGCCTCGATGCCGAGGTTGTTGCCGCCGGTAAAGCCGAGGTTGTGCTCGGACGTCAGGATCAGGAGGTCGGGCAACGCTCGCCGGAAGCGCTCCTTCGGGAACAACGGGGCGCCATTGTTGACCAGGATGACGCCGATTCTAGGATAGTCGACCGCGGCGAGCGACTCGAGACATTCGATCGTATCCTCGATGCTTGCCCTGGCCCAGTGGACGAGGATGACCGCCACGGGGGGCAGCCAGTCGCCCGGCCCCTCCGCTCGGGACCCCTCGGCGGGCTGGTGCTCGGTCACAACGCCCGCGGTGAGGGATTCGCGCACGGGTACGCCGCGGGCACGTCGGAGCGCGCCGACGCGGGCGATCTCGTCCGCGACGCGTGCCCCGGACCTGCCGTCCACGCGCCCGCAGAGCTGGCGCACCAGGCCCGCGCGGTTGGCTCGCTCGAGGCTCGGGTCGGCCAGGTAGCGCCTGATCTCCTCCACCAGGGCCGCTGGCGAGTCGGCCAGCCGGACCGCGCCGCTACGGAGCACGATGCCGTAGTGTTCTGTGTCGTACTGGCGCCGCACTGACTGGAGGTACGGCTTGTCGTGCTCGCCGTCGAAGCGGATGTTGACGACCGGTCGATCGAAGATGCAGGCATCGAGGGTGAAGGACGAGGCGACGTTGAGCGTGACGGCGCAAGCGTCGAGCATCTGCCCCACGTGGCGGATGCCGTCCGGCCTGTAGTCGGCCACGAGCCCAGTCGAGCCCCGCGGGATGTCGAGATAGACTCGACCTCGGAACCGTTCGTAGCGCCGGAGATCCTCAGCGTCGCGACCGTCGACCACCTGCGGATGCAGCCGCAAAGCGATCTGGGTGTCTGGCCCCAGACGGCCGTCCGCCTGCGCGGCGACGAGGAGCTCGAGGACCTCGAAGGTTTCGCCAAAGTAGCGGCGCGGGCTCCCGGCATAGACGATCAGCTTCTTGTCGGGATCGAGCCCAAGCGAGCGGACTACGTCCGCTCGGCCGGTCCAGCCCGCTCGAGTTACGTAAGGGTCGAAGTGGGGAGCGCCGGTGATGCGGACCTGCTCGGTGCGGAACCCGTGCAGCGTGGTGGCCTCCTGGTACATCGGCTCGTTCCAAACGAGCAGGCGGTCTGGACGAGCGCCGATGATCGTCTTGGACGACAGGTTGTCCCAGCCCTGCACGAAGGTGACGCTCGGAACGCCTTCGCTTTGCGCCCGCCGCAAGAGGCGGACGTCGGCCGTCAGGACGCCTGGCGTCGGCGTGACGAGGACGTCAGGGCGCAGCCGCTCGAACGCTCCACGGTGGTACGGGTCCGGCAGCAGGCGATTCTCGGTCCGGTACCAGGCCGACCGCAAACGCCCCGACTTGCCCAGGCGTTTGTGGGCCTCCCAGAGGGCTCGCCGCCAGGGCTTAGCCCGCCACTCTTCCTGCTCACGGATCCGCCTCGTGGGCGTCAGCTCCCAGTCGGCCAGCAGCAAGCGAATGAAGTTCGCCAGGACATCCTGGCGGCGATCGTCGGCGTAGAGCGGGTAGAACGACAGCGCGGGGCGTCCGAGCTCGTCCTGCAACTGCTCGAGCGACGTGGGCGGCGCGAAGACCCCGACGTGCCCGACCCGCTCGAGCAGCTCGTCCAGCAACGTCGACCGGAGGAACAGCCGCGCGGTGAACCCGTGCGGCACGCTGAGGGCGACGGTCGGCCTCACGCCACCGGTTGCCCGACGAGGATCCGCTCCGCCAGCGAAGCGCCGTCCAGGCGGTGGTGCCGAAGGACTTCCCTCGGCGCCCCGCAGGCCGGGTACCCATCGACGCCGATCTTCTCGAAACGCCGCCCCTCCAGCGCGCCTTCGGCGACGAGCGCGTTGAGCAGGGTGTCTCCAAGACCGCCGACCGGCGCGTGGTCCTCGAGCACCCAGATAGCTCGATGCGGCTCGATCAGCTCGGTTAGCCAGCGCCGGTCGACACGATTGAGCCAGGGCATGTTGACGACCTCGAGGCCGAAGCCGCGCTGTTGGAGGGTCTCGCAGGCGGTGAGCGCCTCGTGGAGCATGACCGGTCCGTAGGCGAAGAGGATCGCGTCGCCGCCCTGGGTTAGCGTCACCCCGCGGCCGAGCCGGAAGCGGTACTCGGGAGGGAGCGCGATGATGCGGGGCGAGGGGCCAATGATCAGGCGGAGGGCGCAGCTCTCTGTCGCCTGGTCGACCCAATACTCGACCGCCATACGAGCCTCGGCCGCGTTGCAGGGCTCGAGGATGGTGCAGTTGGGCAGCGCACCGAACAGCGAGATGTCGCGGATGCTCTGGTGGGACTTGCCTGGACCGGCCGGGAGCAGGCCCGCGAAGTGGCAGCCGTACAGGATCTTCGTCCCCTCACAGGCGTTGTTGTAGATCTGCTCGTTGGCTCGTGAGGCCAGGAAGCTGGCGAAGCTGTTGACGACCGGTAGGAGGCCCATCCGGGCCAGACCGCCGGCCATCGAGACCATGTCTTGCTCGGCGATGCCGTTCTCGATGAAGCGCTCAGGATAGGCAAGCTCGAAGCCGCGGATGCGGCAGTCGGCGGAGAGATCGCCGTCGAGAAGGACAAGATCGGGGCGGCGGGCCGCGATGTCGACGAGCGCGTCCCCATAGGCCTGGGCGACGTACTCGTCCGAGACGCCGCTCGGCGGGCCGGGCTCGGGCGTCACATCCGTGAGCTGCAACGGGTCCAGGCTGAGGCCGGTCAAGCGCTGGTTTAGCCGCCCGACGACTTCGCGGTGCGCCGCCAGAAAGTCTCCATCGGGCGGCGCGCCGGCGTGCCAGCGGTACAGTCCGCCACCGGCCGGGAGCGCGACCGGATGCTCCATGAACGAGACCCCGCGTCCCTTGATCGTGTCGGCGATCAAGATCTTCGGTCGGTCGCGGATCGCCTTGAACTCGGCCAGGACGCGCTCGATCTGCTCAAGGTCATGCCCATCACATCGCGCGACCTGCCAGCCGAACGCGTTGAATTTGGCCTCCAGGTCGCCGAGGCCGACGATCTCGTCGAGCAGCCTGTCCGACTGGAGCTTGTTGTGGTCGACGATGACCGTCAGATTGCCAATCCGCTGCTGGACCGTCGCCTGAAGGGCCTCGTAGTTCTGGCCTTCCTGGAGCTCGCCGTCGCCCGTCAGCACGTAGACCTGCCCGCCGTGGCCACCCAGCCGCTTGGCCCAGGCCATACCGCGCCCCTTGGAGATGCCCATGCCCAACGATCCTGAGTTGGCCTCGATGCCGGGGATGTGGACCTCGGGGTGACCGTCCAGTCCGCCCAGGCGTCGAAGCATCAGCAGCTTGGCCTCGGGGATGACCCCGAGCGAGTGGAGCACAGCGTACAGCCCCGGGACGTCGTGGCCCTTGGACGAGAAGTAGATGTCGCGGTCGGGGTTGTCGAGTCCGGCCTGGAGCGTGTTCATCTCCTGGTAGTACAGCCAGACCACGATGTCCATGGCACTGAAGCTGGAACCGAGATGGCCGGAACCGGCCCGCTTGACCGCGGACAGGGTGTTCGCGCGACACATGTCGGCGATCAGTCTGGACTGCTCGTATCGGTCGATGCGCGCCTCGCGGACGCGCTCGAACTCCTCAAACGGGATCAGGTCAATCTTGACCACGCGGATTCACCTCTGGTTTTCTCACTGAAGCTTGAATGGCGCTCGCGGCACCTGGGGCAACGTGGCCTCGCCGGTGCTGAGGAGATACTCGGCGTAGATCCAGTCGGCGACATCGTTGACGTCGTAGCCCTCATCGCCCTGGGTGAAAAACGGGACCAGGACGTGGCCGGCGATGGTTCGGCCGTGCAGGACGACGCGCGTCCAGGCGATCTCCAGGCTGGCGTTCTGGACGTAGATCTCCGGCAGGGTCGGATACTGGCTGCTGTGCCAGGGCTGCTCGGGCGGGCCGAGCGGCAGGAGCGGAAACATCCGCTCGCCGCGGACGACCCACATCTTGGCTGGGTGCTGCTTGCATTTCTCGACAGCCCTGAGCGAGTCAGCCCCCTCAGCGGCCAGAAACGTCTCCCAGGCCCGACGAATCGTCTCTGGCTTACGGAACGGGCTGGTCGGCCGCAGGATACTGAAGCAGTCATAGGGGCGTCCCTGCTCGGCGAGCGTCTTGAGCGTGTACTCGACGAGCTCGATATCAGGCGACCGCTCGCCCGAGAGCTCGGGCGGCCTCAGGAACGGGATCTCGGCCCCGTAGTGCCGAGCAATCTCGGCATAGTGCTCCGAGTCAGTGGACACGACGACCGCGTCGAAGACTCCGCTTTCCAGGGCCGAAACGATCGTGTAGGCCAGGACCGGATGGCCGCCGAGCAGGCGGATGTTCTTATCCTTGACCCGCTTCGACCCGGCGCGGGCGGGAATCAGCGCCACGACGCTCGGCTGCTCAGGCCGCGCCATCGAGAACTCTACCCGGGCGATCGCTCACCATGCCGTGAATCCACCCTCAACCGGCAGGTCGATGCCGGTGACGTAGCAGGAGGCATCCGAGGCGAGGAAGAGGAGCGGGCCGATCAGGTCTGGCGCGTCAGCCATCCGGCCGAGGGGGACGCGGGCCGAGAACTTTCGGATAAACTCCGGATCTTGACCGCCGAGGACGCCGCCCGGCGAGAGGGCGTTGACCCGGACGCCGCGCGGGCCCCAGGCGGTCGCAAAGTACCTGGTGAGGTTCACGACCGCGGCCTTCGAGGCCCCGTAGGCGGGCGGCTTGAGGAACGGCGGGTCACTACGGATGTGGTCGTAGAAGTGGGCGTCTGGGGCCACGCTGGCGTAGAGCGAGCCGATGTTGACGATCGAGCCACGCCCGGCCGCCGCCATCTCGGCGCCGAACACCTGGGTCATCTGGAACGTCCCGAGGACGTTCACCCTGAGGATGTCGGCGCAGATCTCGAGCGGGATGTCCTCGAGTCGGAAATTCGCCGCGGTTGCGCTCGGCGGCTGGTCGATGCCGGCATTGTTGACGAGGATGTGGGGGACGCCGAGCCGCTCGATCCACTCGCGGCGTGCTTCGATCAGCGAGGCGCGGTCGCCGATGTCGGCCCGTCCGAGCCAGACCTGACCGGGATACCGTTCGCGGAGGCCATCGAACGCCGCCGATTCGACGCCGGCAAGGTCCAACCCAAGGACGGTCGCGCCCGCACCGAGAAGCCCCTCGATCCAGATCGGCCCGAGGCGTCCCAGCGCGCCGGTGACGACGGCGACCTTCCCATCCAGCGCGAACAGGGACCTGTCCATACCGAGTCGTGAGTATAGTCGAGCGGGGCGCGGTGCGGCACGGGGCCGATCTGGCGCGGATGCGAGTCCGCTACGCCGCTCGGCGGTTGCGGCCCCAGAGTCGAGTCGTGAGGATCGCCAACGGCAGGAGCGCCAACCGCAGCGGATAGCTCCACACCGGCGCCTGCTCCGGCTTCTGTCGCTCCTTCCGTCCGAGCGCCTCGATTGCTTCCACGACGATCGGCGTGGATGGTACGTCCAGTCCGCGCGGCCGGACGAAGGCGGCCAGGAAGCGGCGGTTGGCATCGGTGACGGTCGCGCCCTCGAGGATGCTCGCCTCGAGCTGGCCGAGATGCTCCTCCCAGGTACGGGCGACTCGCAACAGGCCCCCATCCGGCGCGGCCAGGTAGGCGAAGTGCAGAGTCCCGCGCTGGGTGTCGGCGTACTCGGGCGTCAGGAGGGTGTGGACAGACCGCCCGACGATGCCAGCCTCGATCAGCGCACTGGTATTGATCCCGACGACGGCGGCGCTGTGATAGAGCGAGTCGAAGTAGTCCGTCTTCGAAGCTCGGTCAACGGGATTGGCGCCGGTCGGCGGCCAGACCGCCACGTTCTCCCAGCTCGACAGGTCCACCCCCCGCCATTGGGCGGCGTTCTGAGGGTGCGGTCGGACCAATACGCCAACATCGCGGAGCGTCTCCGGCCCCGCCCGCAGCCGCCCGAGCCAGCGCTCCACGAATGGCGCCTCGTGCGGCGCGATGAACGGCGAGGAGCAGACATACAGGAGGTAGGGTCGATCTGCTCGGAGTCCGACTCGGTCGCAGAACGCGGCCCTGGCGGTGGTCGACTCGCGGCCGAACCACTCGTCGAAGCGCTGGGCGCCGGTCACGACGACCCTGGCGGGTGGGACGCCGTGAAGCTCGACGGCCTCACGCCGCTGGGCCTCGTTCCAGACGATCACCAAATCGGGGATGACTCGCACCAAGCCCTTGTTGGTCAGATTGTCCCAACTCGCCACACAGAGTCCGGTCGGGAGGCCGACAGCCCGGGCGCTCTTGACGTAGTCGACCTGGGTGGAGCCCATGTTGACCAGCGGCGTGACCAGCACCAGCTCGAAACCGCCCCCTCGCAGACACTCCTCGATCAGGCGGCTGCTGGGTATGGCCCGCTCGAGCGCCGCCAGACAGCGTGTCAGGAAGCCCACCATGGCAGCGCCGCGAATCGGTAGGAGGTGGAGCCTCCGCAGGAAGAAGGCGCCCGGCCAGGCGCGTGCCCGCCGACGGAGCTTCACGGCTCGGCGGTAGCGCGGGTGCAAATACCGCAGGTAGTCGGCCGAGATCCGGACTGCCCAGGCGACGCCGGCCCAGAAGTCGCCGCGCTTCGGGGCCGGGCCACACGAGATCCCGGCATACTCCGACGCGAGGCGCTCGGCCAGGCCGTCGGCATCCTTCTCGGGTTGGGAGAAGGCCAGGTGTACGGCGTGCCCGCGCTGAGCAAGCAGCCGAAGGGTGGATTCATACGCCCGGGCGTAGCCCGGATTGAGCATCGCGAAGCAGATCTTCACGAGGGCATGCTTACTCCA
>JACCZL010000596.1 GCA_013695975.1 Chloroflexota bacterium | reverse complement strand
CTGCCGCGCGACGACGAGGCTCAGCGGGCAGGCCGCGCGGCGGCGCTGCAGACGGCCCTCGTCGAGGCGACGCGCGTGCCGGCGACCGTCGCCGAGCGGGCCGAGGCTGTGCTGACCCTTGCCGAGGCGGCCGCTGGCGTGACCTACCACAACGCCCTCGGCGACGTGGCGACGGCGGCGCTCCTGGCGGAGGCGGCGATGCGGGCCGCCGCTGTCCAGGCCGAGCTGAATCTGGCGGGGATTGCCGATGACGGGTTCACCGCCCCAATGGCGGCGGAGCTGGCGCCGCGAGCTGCCGGCGCGCCCGAACGAGTGGAGGCGATCCTGACGACCGTGCGGCGACGGGCGGCTGAGGGCGTGTGACGGCGCGCCTGCTCGACGGCAGGGCCGTCGCGCGCGCCATCCGTGAGGAAGTCGCCGCTGACCTGGCCGATTTCCGCGCGGCCGGCGGGCCGCTGCCACGGTTGGCCGTCGTTCAGGTCGGCGAAGACCCAGCGGCCGCTGCGTACACCCGAAGCATTGTCCGAAGCTTCGAGGGCGCCGGACTGGCCTGCACCGTCGAGCGACTGCCCGCCGACGGCACCGCGTCGAGCGTTCTCGAGACGATTCGGCGCCTGAGCGACGACCCTGCCGTACACGGCATCCTCGTCCAGTCACCACTGCCGGGGCCACTCACACTGGCCGAGGCGGCGGCGACGATGGCGGCGGAAAAGGACGTGGATGGGGCCCACCCGCTCAACGTTGGCCTGCTCGCGCTTGGGCGCCCAGCCGTCGCGCCCTGCACCCCGGTGGGCGGGTTGGAGCTGCTGCTGCGCGCCGAGATCCCGATTGCCGGTCGGCACGCCGTGGTGGTCGGACGGGGTCCGACCGTCGGGCGACCGCTAGCTCTGCTGCTGCTCGGGCTGGACGCGACGGTCACCGTCTGCCACTCGCGCACGCCGGATCTGGCGTCGTTCACCCGCGAGGCCGATATCCTCGTCGCGGCCGCCGGTCGGCCCGGGCTGATCCGCGCGGCGATGGTCAAGTCGGGCGCGACGGTGCTCGACTTCGGCGTCAACGAGGTCGACGGCCAGCTCGTCGGCGACGTGGCGTTCAACGAGGTCGGCGAGGTCGCCGATGCCATCACGCCGGTTCCGGGCGGGACCGGCCCAGTCACGAACGCCGTGCTACTGCGGCAGGTCGTGCAAGTGGCCCGCCGCCGGACCGCCGGCTAGCCCGCGATCGGTGGCGGGGTGGGGCACGCCGGCGGCCGGGTGGTCAGCGGGCGGCGGCCGCGACGCCGCCGGCAGCTTCTCGACTCGCACGGCGCAGACCTTGTACTCCGGGATCTTGGACTCCGGGTCGAACGCCGCGTTGGTTAGGAAGTTCGCGGCCGAATCGCGGATGCGGACGAAGGGGACGAAGATTTCGCCCTTGCGCATCGCGTTGGTGACCAGCGCCACGCCGGTCAGCTCGCCCCGCCGCGAGGCCACCCGGACGTCGTCGCCGGTCGCGAGCTCAATCTCGGCGGCGTCGTCCGGGTTGATGGCGACCTGCAGCTCTGGCCACAGCGCGAGCAGGCCCGCCACCCGCCGCGTCAGGGTGCCGCCGTGCCAATGGTAGAGCACCCGGCCGGTATTCAGCAGCAGCGGGAAGCCGGGCCCTGGCAGCTCCGCGGCCGGGGCGCCCTGCCGGACGGGCACGAGCTTGCCCCGGCCGCGCGGGAAGCTCTCGCCGTAGAGGAAGGGGGTGCCGGGGTGGTCGGGCGTCGGGCAGGGCCACTGGATGCCGCCGGCCTCGAGCCGGTCGTACGAGATGCCGGCCAGGAAGGGCACCAGCGCGGCCTGCTCGGCCCAGATATCGGCGGGGTCGTGATAGTCGAATCCGGTCGTTGGCCGCCCGAGCTTGTCGGCCACCCGTCGGGCCAGGTCGCAGGTGATCGCCCAGTCTGGTCGGGAGTCGCCGATCGGATCGAGCGCCTTGCGCACCCGCTGGACCCGCCGCTCGCTGTTGGTGAAGGTGCCGTCCTTCTCGGCAAAGCCGGCCGCCGGCAGGAAGACGTTGGCAAACTCGGCTGTCTCGTGCAAGAACAGATCCTGGACCACCAGGAATTCCAGGTTGGCGATCGCCTCGCGGGCGTGGTTGAGGTCTGGCTCGGACAGGAGCGGGTTCTCGCCGACAACGTACATCGCTCCGAGCTCGCGCCGCTGCGCCGCGTCCAGCATGTCGGTGACCGTCAAGCCGCGCTTGCTGGGTAGGTCGACGCCCCAGGCCCGCTCGAACTTGGCGCGGTGCTCGCCGGACAACTGCTGGTACCCGGGCAGGTTGGCCGGGATGCAGCCGGCATCGCCACAACCCTGGACGTTGTTCTGCCCGCGTAGCGGCGAGATGCCGCTAGCCGGTCGCCCGAGCTGGCCCGTCAGGAGGGCCATGTTGATCAGGGCGTGGGCGTTGGCCGTGCCGTTGACGTGCTGGGTGATGCCCATGCCCCAGATCAGGCAGGAGCCGCCATAGGGTGGCCGCGAATAGTACTCGGCGGCGCGGTAGAGATCGTCGACCGACACACCGGTTAGCTCGCTCACCGCTTCCGGCCCGCGGTCCTCCAGCGACGCCCGCCAGGCGTCGAAGCCCTCGGTGCGGGCCGCCACGAAGTCGGGCGACCACCAGCCCTGGTCCAGGATGATTCGGGCGATCCCGTTGAAGAGCGCGACGTCGGTGCCCGGCCGCGCCCGGAGCCAGACGTCGGCGTAGTCACACAGCTCGATACGCCGCGGGTTTACGACGATCAGCCGCGCGCCTCGCTCGACGGCCGCCCGGAAGCGGACGGCGATGACCGGATGGTTGACGCTGGCGTCGGCCCCGACGACCATCAACGTGCCGGCGGCCTCGTAGTCGTCGTAGGAGTTGCTGGTCGCGCCGCTGCCGAGCGCGGTCAGCATCGCCTCGACCGACGGCGAATGGCAGAGGCGGGTGCAGTGGTCGACGCTGTTCGAGCCCATCACCGCGCGGACGAGCTTCTGGACCACGTAGCCGTCCTCGTTGGTCGCCTTGGCCGAGGCCAGGGC
>JACCZL010000579.1 GCA_013695975.1 Chloroflexota bacterium | reverse complement strand
AACGCTCGAGGATGAACTGGTAGACCAGCGCCAGGTCGGTCGAACTGAGCGTCCCGTCCGCGGGCCCCGGCGCGGTCGTGGACTCGCGCCGTTCGCCCGGCTGCTGGGCCGGCTTGCTCGGCGCTCCGCGCTGGCTGGGCTGGGCCCCATCGCCGCGCGGACTGTCGTCGGTGACGCGGGGGTTGCCGGGCAGGCTCGGCGACCCGCTGGCGGCGCTACACGCCCCGAGCAGCAGCCCAAGGACCAGCAGCAGGCTGAGCAGCGCCCCACGTCGGGACATGCCACCCTCTGGTACAGCCCCACGCGCCGGCGTGGGGTCGCTCTCGGCGCCCATCTTCCGCACCGGCATCTCCAAGCAGGTCGACCGCCGAGGATTATACTGTGCCGCTGCAATGCCGATCCTCCAATCGACCGTCGATCCGCGGGCCCGCGAGTTTCAGGAGAACGAGGGGCACAATCGCGCGCTCGTCCAGGAGCTGCGCCAGCGCCTGCGGCGTGTCCAGGGGGGCGGCGGCCCGGCGGCAGTCGACCGTCACCACCAGCGGGGCAAGCTGCTCGCCCGCGAGCGGATCGGCCGCCTCTGCGACCCGGATACGCCGTTCCTCGAGCTGAGCCCGCTGGCTGGCTGGGACCTCTACGACGGCGACGCCCCCGCGGCTGGCATCGTCACCGGCATCGGCCTGGTCGAGGGCCGCGAGGTGATGATCGTCGCGAACGACGCGACCGTCAAGGGCGGGACCTACTTCCCGCTCACGGTCAAGAAGCACCTGCGGGCGCAGGAGATCGCCCTCCAGAACCGACTGCCCTGCCTGTACCTGGTCGACTCGGGCGGCGCCTTTTTGCCGCTCCAGGCCGAGGTCTTCCCCGACCGCGAGCACTTCGGCCGAATCTTCTACAACCAGGCCCAGATGTCGGCCCGAGGCATCCCCCAGGTCGCCATCGTGATGGGCTCCTGCACGGCCGGTGGGGCCTACGTGCCGGCCATGAGCGACGAGACGGTGATCGTCCGTGGGATCGGCACGATCTTCATCGGCGGGCCGCCGCTGGTCAAGGCCGCCACCGGCGAGGTGGTGAGCGCCGAGGACCTCGGCGGCGCCGACGTCCACACCCGCCTCTCGGGCGTGGCCGACCACTTTGCCAACGACGACGAGCACGCGCTGGCGACCGCCCGCCGGATCGTCGCCAATCTCCAGAGTTGCAAAAACCTGCCCTGGGAGGTCCTGCCAGCTCGTCCGCCGCGCGAAGACCCCCAGGAGCTGTACGGGATTATTCCCCGCGACCTGCGTCGCCAGCTCGACCCCCGCGAGGTGATCGCCCGGCTAGTTGACGACAGTCAGCTTGACGAGTTCAAGGCCCGCTACGGCACAACGATCGTCTGCGGATTCGCCCGCCTGATGGGCTATCCAGTCGGGATCATCGCCAACAACGGGATCCTCTTTTCGGAGAGCGCCCTCAAGGCGGCCCACTTCGTCGAGCTGTGCTGCAAGCGGCGCGTCCCGCTGGTCTTCCTCCAGAACATCACCGGCTTCATGGTCGGCAAGGAGTACGAGAACCGCGGTCTGGCCCGCGATGGGGCCAAGCTGGTGATGGCCGTGGCCAACGCCCGGGTCCCCAAGTTCACGGTGATCGTGGGCGGCTCCTACGGGGCCGGCAATTACGCGATGTGCGGGCGCGGCTACGACCCCCGCCAGCTCTGGACCTGGCCGAACAGCCGCATCTCGGTCATGGGCGGCGAGCAGGCGGCGAGCGTCCTGCTGACGGTCAAGCAGGACCAGCTCGAGTCTCGTGGCGAGACGATGCCCGACGAGGAGCAAACTGCATTCAAGGCTCCGACCCTCGAGAAATACGAGGCCGAGGGCAACCCCTACTACAGCACCGCCCGCCTCTGGGACGACGGCATCCTCGACCCCGTCGAGACCAGGACGGTCCTCGCCCTCGGCCTGTCGGCCGCCCTCAACGCCCCGATCCCGCCCACAACCTTCGGCGTCTTCCGCATGTGACGCTGGCCGGCAGCCTACGCGCCGGCCAGGCCAGTGTCGGGCCTCGATCGGGCGAGCGTCCCAGGGCCCTATAATCCTCTCGAGAAAGACGCATGCCGTTCGCTGTCGAGGATTTCCAGGACCTGATCCGTCTCCTCGGAGAGCACCCTGAGTGGCGCACCGAGCTGCGCCGCCACGTGCTCAGCGATGAGCTGCTGGAGCTGCCAGATCTGGTGCGACAGATCGCTGAGCAGCTCGCCGCCCTGACGGCAAGGGTGGACCAACTGGCCGAGCGCATGGACCAACTGACCGAGCGCATGGACCAACTGGTCGAGCGCATGGACCAACTGGTCGAGCGCATGGACCAACTGGCCGAGCGCATGGACCAACTGGCTGAGCGCATGGACCAACTG
>JACCZL010000576.1 GCA_013695975.1 Chloroflexota bacterium | reverse complement strand
GCCCGCGGCTCGACGACCCAGACGTCCGCCCCTGTCGGGTCAGCCACCACTCCGTCTCACCCCCACAGCCCCATCCTAAGCCTCGACCGACGCACGCTGAGCGGAGAAGCTCCAGTCCAGCCGCGGTGCCACGAGCCCGGGTCGGGTTGATCGCCTCCAAGGAATGCGCGTACTCGCGTCCCTCCGTTCGCCTTCGCCGTACACGCGGAAGCCCAGGTCCTTATCCTGGTTTAAGGCGCTGCGAGTCTGGCCGTCATCAAGGATCAGCCGCACCTTAGCCTGGTAGGAACGCTCGGCGAGGAGGTGGGCCGGGATGCGCACTGACACAGTCTGCACGCCCGGCTCCTCCACGAACACCGGCTCGGGCGGGCTGGACGCGAAGACCACCACGTCTCTGCTCTTGAGCTTGAGGATCGGCCGCATGTAGAGGTTAGGCGCCAACGTGCGGAACATCGTCTGGATCAGGAAATCGTCCGACTCGCGCGGCGCGTCGATCTCGAGCCCACTCGGCGACGTCAGCCGCAGAGCGACCAGCTCGGCGACCTGAGACGTCGTACCTTCCCTCAAGAAGTCGCCGCTCTCGAGCGCCTCCTCGTAGCGCGCCACCACGCTCCGCGGTTCGCCCTGGTCGACGATCCGACCTCGATCGAGGCGGACGACCTGATCGCAGAGTCGAGTAATGGCCTCCATGTCGTGCGAGACGAAGAGCGTCGTCACACCCTCCTGGCCGGCCTGCTCGACGCGGCGCAAGCAGCGCTCCTGGAACTCTATGTCGCCGACGGCGAGCACCTCGTCCGCCAGAATGACGTCCGGCCGCATGTTCACGGCGATCGAGAAGGCGAGCCGCAGGTACATGCCGCTGGAGTAACGCCCGACCGGATCGTCGATGAACCGCGCCAGCCCGGCGAACTCGACGATCCGGTCAAAGGATTCAAGGATCTCAGCCCGCGGGATGCCATACATCGCGGCCTGCATGAAGATGTTCTCACGCCCGGAGAGGTGGGATTGGAACCCCTGCCCTAGTCCGAGCAGCGACACCGTCCGCCCCCGCACGTAGGCCCGGCCTGCCGTAGGCAGGGAGACTCTCGCGAGGAGTTTGAGCAGGGTCGTCTTGCCGGCCCCGTTGCGGCCGATCACGCCGAGGATCGTGCCCGGCTCGACCTCCAACGAGACGTCGTTGAGCGCGTGGATCTCGCGCACCCGATGGCGGAACGGGGCGCCCAGCCCGATTCGGGCGAGCCCTTGGACGAGTCGGTTTTGGGGTTCTTGAACGACCCCGCGGCCCTTGATGCGATAGACCTTGCTGAGTCCCTCCGCCTTGATCGCCGTCATACGCCTTGCGTCTGCATCCCGCAGCGAGCGCCAAGCTCGGCGACGGAGTGTCTCGACCGAGGCTGAGAGCGGGCTGACGCGATGCCCGCTAGGCGCGTCTTCGCGACACAGATCGGCATTATTTCTCCACGCCCCGTTCGACGCTTTCCCTGGTGTAAAAGTGCCAGAAAGCCCCGTCGGTCCGCAACAGCCGCTCGCCGATGGGGTGCGCCTCAGTTCTGTGGTGATCCGAAGCCCTCACCCAGCCTCTCCCAGAGGGAGAGGCTGGGTGAGGGCTACTCCGAGCCGCTCACAATTCTGAGCCGCTCCCAGCCGACAGGCGCGGGTGGACGGTCACCGCCGTCGTGGCCTAGCATTTTAGCACCAGGGCGGAGGTGACTGTTGGGCACCATGCAAGTACCAACCGCGGCAGGGCTCGTCTGCCTGCCGATCAATGGGAACCGCGACTGATGCCCGTCTGTATCGCTGGCATGCACCGCTCCGGCACGTCGATGGTCGCGAACCTGCTTTGGGGCGGCGGCCTGTACCTCGGGACGGACGCCGAGCTAAAGAGCGCTTCGCAGTACAACGAGGACGGATTCTGGGAGCACGTCAGGCTCGTCGACCTCAACGAAGAGATCCTCAATCGACTGGGCGGAGGGTGGGATGCCCCACCCCCGATGCCCGAGGGATGGGTCGGTGCCGAGCCGCTCCGGGACCTGCACGCGTCCGCCCGGGCCATCCTGGAGGAGTTCTCGGGCCACGAGCCATGGGGATGGAAAGACCCCCGCAACAGCCTGACCTTACCGTTCTGGAGGCGCCACCTTCCCGATCCTAAGGTCGTTATCTGTGTACGGAACCCGCTCGAGGTGGCCCTCTCACTACGGCGTCGGAATATTCTCTCGTACGCCTTGAGCATGATCCTCTGGACGGTGTACAACGAACGGCTGCTGCGAACGACCAGGCCGGATCAGCGACTGATCACCCACTACGACGCCTATGCTCACGAGCCGCGCGAGGAGGTGCGGCGCCTGCTCGAGTTCGCCGGGCTCACGCCGTCTGAGGACGTTGTCGAACGCGCATGCTCGGCGGCTTCGGCCGACCTGCGCCATCACCGACTCGGCGGGCAGCAGTTGGTGGACGCCGAGGTTTCGCCGGCGGTCCTCGACCTCTACGCCAAGCTCTGCGGGGAGGCCGGCTGGTCCGAGCAGAGCCTTGTCCGCGCATCGACAGTGGCCGGCGGCGCGATCGATGCTGAACTGCCCGCGCTCGGCGGCAACCCCGCCGCTGCACCGAGTTCCGCGCAGGCACGGATCGAGCATGCTACGTCCGACACGCTCTCCGGACAGCGCTCCGGCGAGCCGACGAGCCTACCCGGACGCCTGAACAGGTCGGCTGTGGAGGTTGAGGTCCTGCGGAAGCGACTTGAAGGCCGGGACGCGACGATCGGAGACTTGCGGGCCGGGATCGCCCGGCGCGACACGGACATCGGGGGTCTGCGGGCCACCCTTGGAGACGCGCAAGCGAAGGTCAACGAGCTACGCATCCGATTGGAAGAGCGCGGAGCGGCGATCGGCGAGCTACGGACCAGGCTCAGCGAACGAGACGCGGCCAGCGGCGAGCTGCGGACCCGGCTCAAGGAAAGAGACGCGGCCATCGGCGAGCTGCGGACCCGGCTCAGCGAGCGAGGCGCGGCCATCGGCGAGCTGCGGACCAAGCTCAAGGAGCGAGACGCGGCCATCGGCGAGCTGCGGACCAGGGGCGCCGCCGCTCAGGCGAAGATCGCCGACCTGCAGGGCTGGCTCGAGACCGAGCGCCGCACCGTGACCATGATGTCGGCGAGTTGGGGCTGGCGGCTGAACACCCGCTACGAGCGGATCCGCAAGCGTGTCGAGCGGCAGCTTCAGCCGTCCCCGAAACGGCGCGCCTAATGAGCGCCCGTCCGGCGGTCGGCAGGCGCACTCGGCGGGCCCCGCGGTGGCCACGGGGCCGAAGGTTACGACGATCACGTCCGCGTTGACGGTCGGCGGAGGCGTGGATTATCATCACGGCCTCATGCGAGGCGCCGCCGAGGAACACGGAGCGGCCGCGTCGTGAACCGCGCAGCTCTCGGTGTCGGCGTCTTTGGATCCACTTCTGAGGGCTTTCGGTGAAGATCGTCTTCGTGGCCCACAACGAGGGGCGCCTGCGCCACTTCGGGAGTGTCATCAGGATGCTGGCCGAGCGCGGGCATACCGTCTCGGTCACGACGCGGGACGATATCTCGATTCCCGTTGGGCTGGACCACCCGCGGGTGAGGATGCGCACGGGCCCCACCTGGCGGGTCGACGAGTGGCGGGACCTCGTCGGGCCGGTGCGTCGGGCTCGTGACTACGTCCGGTATCTCGCGCCTCGCTACGCGAACGCGCGGCTGGTTCGGTGGCAGGCGGCCCGGAAGGTGCCCGGCGGATTTCCGCGCTGGTGCGAGAGCCGACCCTGGGTGTGGCGGCACTGGAGGATGCTCCTACTCGCGCTCAAGACCGTCGAGGATCTCATTCCGAGCGATCGGGCCTTCGAGGCCTTCCTCGAGTCGGAACAGCCCGACATCGTGCTGGTCACGCCGCTGGTGCAACATGGCTCGTATCAGACCGACTATGTCAAGAGCGCGCACCGGCTGGGGCTGACGGTCGGGTTGCCCGTGTTCAGTTGGGACAACCTCAGCACTCAGGGGCTGATCCGGATCCTTCCCGATCGGGTTCTGGTCTGGAACGCGACCCAGAAGTGGGAAGCCGTTGCGCTCCACGGGGTGCCGGCCGAGCGGGTGGTCGTCACCGGGGCGCCGCGCTTCGACGACTTCTTCGCCATGGGACCAACGACGACGCGCGAGGAGTTCTGCGCGCTGACCAGGCTGGATCCGGCGCGGCCCTTCATCCTCTACATCGGCTCGGCCCCCTTCGTCGCCCGGCGCGAGCTCGACTTCGTGCGGCGCTGGGTGCAAGAAGTCCGCACGTCTTCGGATCCGACCTTGCAGGGCTGCGGCGTGCTGATCCGGCCCTACCCCGAGACCACGGAGGCGTGGGCGGGCGAGGACATGCCGAACGTGGCGGTCTACCGTGACCCCCACAAGGTCAATGCCGACCCGGAGCTGTACGACTCGATCTATCACGCCACGATCGTGGTTGGCCTGAACACCAGCGCGATGATCCAGGCGGGCATCCTCGGCAAGCCGGTCCACACCATCATCGTCCCGCAGCTCGAGGGGCAGGAAGGGCTGTTGCACTTCGAATACCTGGTCCGTGCCCACGGGGGACTCCTCTCGGTGGCCCATGGTTTCGAGGAGCACCGCCAACAGCTCGCCGATGCGTTGAGGTCCGATGCCGCCGGCCGTGCGCGGAGCCTCCACTTCGTCGAAGGCTTCGTCCGTCCGCATGGCCTGGATGTCGCCGCGACGCCGATCATGGTCCGGGAAATCGAGCGGCTGGCCGAGATCCGGAAGCGACCGCGACGCCCGCCACCGCTGTGGCACGCGCCCATGCGCCGGGTGGTCGGCGGGTGGCTCCGGGCCCGGCTCTCAGACTGGCTGGCGCGGCGAGAACGGCACAACGGGAGCACCTCGTTCGAGCAGTCGGTCCCGGCGGGACGAGACGGCGAACCGGACGAGCCGAGCGCGCCGATGCCGCGGCGCGAGTCGCCGCGCCGCGATCACGTGACGGAGCGGGCGGTCGCCAACGTCGTCTCGGGCGGCCTGCATCGCCTGGGATTAGCCGACGGCTCGGAGCTGTTCTCGGAGGTCACCGGAGCGCTCGCCGAGAGCGCGGTCAGCGCCGACTCGGGGCGTCATCGTGTCAGGAAGCTGGATTATGAGCGGCACAAGATCTATCTCCGGCTGACGCCGAACGCCGTTAAGCGGTGGCTGCGGCCGTGCCTGCTCGAACCCTTCGCCGTCGGCTGGATCGAATCGTTCGTCAGGCCGGGGGACGTCTTCTACGACATCGGCGCGCACGTCGGGACCTACTCGTTGATCGCGGCCAAGTTCACCCGCGGGGAGGCGAGTGTCTTCGCGATCGAGCCCGCGTTCTCGGCCTACTCCGATCTCTGTCGGAACGTCGTCCTGAACGGGTGCGACGAGAGCATTACGCCGCTGCCGGTCGCCCTAGCGGCTGCGAGCTCGCGCGAGGGGGCGCGATGCGGCGCGCCAAACTCCGACGTCCTCGGCCGGGGCTCGGGCCAGTCCGCCCGGGGGCGGGGCGAGTCGGCGGCCGCGACGACCTGGCGACTGGACGACCTCGTCGGGCGGTTCGACCTGCCGACTCCCAGCCACATCAGGCTCGACATCGGCGGCGCTGAGCTCGGAGTGCTCCAGGGCGCCGTCGACGCCCTGGACGACCCGAAGCTGCGGTCGCTGCTGGTCTATGTCGAGGATTACACCGCCCGAACGACGAGGGAGGCGGAGATCTGCCGGCTACTGGCCTCGAAGGGCTTTCGGTTGCGCTCGGAGCATCGGACCGACGACCGTCCGGGCAGGCCGCCGTACTGCGTCTTCAGCAGAAGGTAGTCATCCGCGCCTCGCGCAGCTCCTTGGTCAAGCTCGCCTCTCGTTTCCGGCCCTGCTCGACCTGCGTACGCAGCAGTCCCTGCTGCCGCCGCAACCGCCTGATCTCGACGTTTAGCTCCAATTGACGCACGAGGAGCTGCGGGTGCTCCTCGAACACCGCTGCTCGGAGCTGCTCCTCCCATGATAGCGTCGTGTACGCCGGGCCGGTTCCGCGTAGCGGCGTTCGCTCCCGTCGCTTCGAAGCATAGACGTCGAACCGTGCGTACTCCGCGTTTACCCGTTTGAACACTCGGACCTGTTCCTCGAACTCTGCACCGAGCTGTCCGAGCCGCTCTTCAAACGCCTGCTGTGCAGAGTCGTACAGTTCGAGATCCAGGGCATTGTGCGTAGTGATGAGGTCGATGATGTCCTTCGAGACATGGCCTTTCTCCTCTTTGTTCTTCGTCACATTGAGCCGAAAATAGAGGAGATTCCTCCAGCCGAGCTCTCTTCCCAGCAGGAGCAGGCTATGGTCGAACTTTTCGGTAATCCCTACGACGAGAAAGCGCTCGCGAAGGTTCTTCTTTGCGTCCTGCAGCATCTCGGCGGAGCAGTGCCCGAAATCGGGATCCAGGCCGGACAAGCGCCGCGTTTGCCCGTTGTCCAACTCCTTCAACTGGAGATCCGTGATGTACTCGGCCAGCGTGAGAGGCTCATCGCCACGGAATACCTCTCGCCTGCGCTGGTCGATGCGATACTCGTAGAGCGAAAGGATCCGGTCGATCGGGTGGCGGAGGAGGGTGATGTACACACCGCGGGACGGCAGGAGCTCGTGCACGCCGAAGGGTATGTGCCCCTGCACGACCTGGGAATGCTCCCGATCCACCCGCGCGATGCGCGGCTCGAGCTCAGCAGCGCGGTGATACTCGCCGGTGATCGTCAAGACGGCGTTCGGGTCGTACTGGCGCCCGAGGATCCGACGTAGCGTCGCGCCTCCGGTCTTCATGTTGTGAATGAAGATGGTGGTCGGAGCCCGTGTACTGTCCGTCGTGAGCATGGTTACTGCGAATCGGCGGCCCTCAGGTCGCTGTACGACGCGGCACGATCTGGCACATCACCGACTCGACACAGGTGAGCCGAGGCGATCGTCCCGACTTTCCAGGCGCGGAAACTCGGTTCCGCGGCCGGTTCTGGGGAAGAGCAACGGGCGCACCCCAGACGCCGCCGATCATCGGAAACATGGCAACGACAGCGGCTCGTAGGTACCCGTGGGTGTGATCCGTCGATCGACCAGCACGCGGAAGATGACAGGGTCAGATTTGTCGAACTGCACTTCCCGCGCGAGGCGATAATGTTGCGTCAGGTAGTCGTGGATCAGGCTGAACTCCGATTGGATGTCGGCCTCGTATCGCCTGCCGTCGGCGAGGACGACCGGCACGGATTGCTCTTGCATCCCGGCGAGCGTCCGCTGTTGATCCTCGGGCGAGGTTCGGTACTCTAGGTAGAAGAAGATCTGGTCACCGGCGAAGGCGCGGCCGGAGAAGAAGTAGACATCGGGCTGGAACGATGTCACCAGCACTCTGTCGGTCGGCTTCGTGCAGGTTTCGATGTAGCGCACCAGCGGCACGTTGCGGCGTGTCGGGGCCCATGCTTCGGCGGGTGGCGACTCCGCGAGCGTGCTGACGATTTCGGCCCCGCGTTTCAGCAGCGCCGTCGGGCCGGAGAGGATCGCCGTCTCCTCGAACCGCTCGTCGGCATCCGCGACCGCCAAAATGCTGGCCCAGGTGACGCCGGCGAGCGCGAGCATGGCGGCCATCTGGCCGAGGCACAAGAGACGAGGCATGCGGGAAGCCGAGACCGTGGTCTGGGTCGGCCGCCACACATCGCGCGATCCCTGATCACGCGGCGGCGAGCACGCGCCCACGTTCAGCCATCGACCCACCAGCCAGGCGCCGATCACCGCGGTAGGCGCGGCGAGGTCGGGCAAGCGCGCCACGAGCGGGTCGCGGAGTAAGAGCCCTGTGGCCACGGCACACAGGGCGGCGGCGCTGAGAACCTTGGCCGTTTCGTACGGCATGCTAGTGGTCGTCGACCGAGCCCGCACGCGGCTGACCAGTAACACGCCCACCGCCATGATCGGCAGACTTACGAAGAGGTAATAGAGCCAGGCGATTGCGTTTTCCTTCTGGAGAATCTCAAGTCCGATCCTGCGCTGCCAGGAATCCAGGATCCCCTGGAGCGAAGATCCGTCCGTTCGGGACGTCGCCCGGTTAATGTTGTGGGTATCCTCAACCCCGGGGTCATTCACGACCGCTCTGAGATTCGTCGGCGAACTGTCGCCCAGCTCATACTCCCAGGTGCGGCCTCCGAGGGAGCGCGCCGCGGTTAGCTTATGCCGTTCCTCGAGGCGCGCTCGGGCATCGGCGCTCAGTCCCTCCTTCCACCGAACGTTCACTCTCGGTGGCGAAGAGGGCTCGAGCACGAACGCCGGCGGCGCGAACGCCCGCTGCCGCTTCGCCTCGGACCGGGTGTACTCCAGTGCTGAGCGGAAGTACTCGAGGATCCCGCCGTTGGCCTCGAGGAACACGAAGAATGGCAGGACGGCCACGGCGCCGACGCCGGCGTAGAGCCCCAATCGGCGCAGCAGGACCCGTCGACCGTCCTGCCAGTGACGTGCGATCAGCAGCACAACCGCCGCCAGGCCGACGTAGACCCCATGGTCATGGCGGAACAGGAAGGCGAGCGCCGTGCACAGTGCCAGGGTCACCAGGTTGCCGGGCGTCGCGCGATCGGCGTAGCGCCAGCCGGCGAACAGGCCGAGCACAAGCAGGAAGACCTTGGGATAGTGGTAGAGCCTCGGGTACATGGCGACGACGGCGATGGCGGCAGCCGCGCCGACTAGGAGCGATCCGGACGCTCGGCTGGCGAGCAGGAAGGTGAGCGTCGCACCGGCTGAGAGGAGCCCGACGGTGAAGATCGCCTCGCCCAGGAGGTTGTAGCCGAAGAGGAGCTGGACCGCGGCCGACGAGAGGGGCATGAGGAAGAACCCGGGATCGACGAAGTCGCGAAAGGGCAGCTCTCCGTAGACGAGGACCTGACGTCCTTCGGCGATCGTCTGGAAATGGTCGTTGTCGAACTCCAGCGTGAAGAAACGGAAGGCGAATGAGCCGAGGAAGACGAGCAGCACCAGAGCCCACTCGAGGCGCCCGGACGGTCCCCGCCTCAGCTCGCGGCGTTCGTTGGGCGTGGGCAACCGGGGAGGCGCAACCATCTCGCTCGTGATCGGATCCCGGGTCAGCATCGGCGGTTACTCCAGTGGGTAAGTCGAGGGCTGAGAAGCCCTGCCGGGTGCGTTCGGCTCCTCACGACGCCCTGGCAACGGTCAATCGGTGCCCAACCCGGCGGGGCCAGACCATCAACAGCGCCAGCACTGCCAGCCCACCGACCGACAGCGTGCGCCCCAGCCAGCGCACCGGGGTCGGTTCGAAACGAGCCTCGACGACGTGCGTGCCCGGCTCGACCGAGAAGTCGATCAGCCCGCTCCGGTTCCCGTAATCGATCGGCTGCTCCTGGCCGTCGACGAACACCCGCCAGCCGGGGAAGTAGAACGTGTTGAGCCGCAGCCGCGCCGATTCCCGCGTCGTCACCGCGAAGCGCTGCTCATGTGCGGTCGCCGCCTGCTCGACGATCGTGGCCGAGCCGCTCATGGCCACGAGACGCGCGGCGGGCGGCTCGGCGGGACGCTCCTTATTCCAGACGGTCTCGTATTCGTAGCGAGTGGCCTTGCCGCGGTTCATGGCGGCGACCGCCTCAGGAGCGTACCGCTCATCCCCTCGCTGCCGAAGCCCTTCGGGCCTCGCTCGCCCCCAACCGTCGGCCATCAGCAGGCCCACGCAGATCAGGGCCAGCAAGGCGGCGACCTTCGGACGCTCGCGAGCGACCAGCGCAGCGGGCACCGCCGCCAGCGCGGCCAGACCGACGGTCGGCAGGATCAGGAAGCGCCAGGGGAACTGCAGGTACTGGAGCTCGGGACGCCAAGCCCAGATGGGCGCCGACAGCTCTAGGGACAGGGCGCAGCCCACGGCCACCAACCCGACGGCGAGCCAGGCCTGGCGCCGCATCACTCCACGGACCTGTCCAGTCACCAGCAGCAGGACCGCGCACGCCGCCAGCGCGAGGTTGACCCGGCCCAGCCCGAAGCCCATCGTGTCATCAGGACCGGGCACCGAGCCGCCGTAACCCCAGTACGAGCTCACAAGCTGGCCCGGGTCGAGGAAGTGATTCGGATATGCCGCCGGTCCGGCGAGCAGCCGGTCGAAGCGCAGCAGGTGGCGCTCGGCCGAGGCGGGCAACCAGAACGCGGCCGCCAGCAAGCCGCCGAGCACGGGCGCGGCGAGCGCGCTCGCCGCGCCGGCCGGTCGGCGCCAACGAGCCAGTGCGAGTACCTGGCCGAGGAGCGCCAGCGCCACCACGACCATGGCCGGGGTGCTCGCCAGCAGCAGCAGCCCGACCGCCAGGGCGGCGAGGGCCAGCCGGCGCGGACTGGGCGCCTGACACGTCCGTGCCAGTCCCCAGAGCGCCCAGGGGAAGACACACACGGCCGCCAGCTCGGTCAGCGCCTGGCGGACGTAGAGGTCCAACGAGACGTACGGCGACCAGACGTAGGCGACCCCGGCCACCAGGCCTCCCCAGCGGCCCAAAGCCAACGCCGTCCAAGCATACGCGCCGAGCGCGCCGACCACGAGCAGCATCGCGCAGGCCAGGTTGACCGCCGAGACGACCGACCCACCCGCCAGCTTCACCAACGAGCCGAGGATGTAGAAGAGGGGCGGGTTGAAGAGGAAGATCGGCTCACCATAGCCGTGGCCCAGGTTCGGTGCCCACTGGGGCCACCAGATACCCGACGCGACCGCCCGGCCGTACTCGGCCGTCCGGATCAGGTGCTCAACGTCGTCAGAGCCCGGTATCTGGCCTCCCTGGAGGAGCGGGATGATGGCGGGGAACGCCAATGCGACCACGGCGAGCGGGGCGAGGATCGGAGACAGGCGGCTGATATCCGGGCTTGATCGGCCGGCCCGGCCTGGCGCCTCGCCGCGAGCCATCGAGTCGAGCGCGTGCTCGCGGCGCTCCGTTTGGGGGCCGGGCACGCTACAGCCCGCTCACCGCGCCGCCGAATGGGCCGGGGTCGGCCGGCGCGACCGCGCTCGTCGAATGAGACGCATCGGTGAAGTCTATGCCATCGGCGCCGGCCCGGCAATGGCCGGCGGCAAGGTCCTCACGCACGACGGCGCGGATTGGGCTGTGCCGTTGAGTGCGGGTGGACCGGCCGTGTCGGCTCGGCATCATGCTTGCACGCCTGCCGGGGGCGTGGCGCCTCGCGACGATGCCCGGTCAGCCGCGGATTACCGAGCCGGGCTTGCTGCCGCCGCGCAATCCGGCACGACCGCGCGTAGGACGCGAGCAGGGCAAGGATCGGCCGAAGGATGATCGCCCACCGTGGCCGGAGACGCCAGCCCGGCGCCGGGCTGGCGCCGGCCGCCTCGATCGCCGCGACCAGCTTCGGCGTCGCCGCCACATCCAGGCCGTGGGGCCGCACGAACGCCTCCAGGAACCGCCGCCCCCGCTCGTCGACCCGTCCATCCGAGGCCAGCGCCCCCGCTAGCTGCACCGCGTGCTCCTCGAAAGAGCGGGCCACGTGCAACAGGCCTCCGTTGACGTCCAGCAGGTGGCGGAAGTGGAGCGTCCCTTCCTGGGTGTCACGGAACTCCGGTGCCAGCAGGGTGTAGACCGGCCGCCCGACGATCGCGGCCTCGATCAGCGCGCTGGTGTTCAGCCCGATGACGGCCGCGCTGTGATAGATCGAGTCGTAGTAGTCGGCCCTCGATTGGAGATCGGCGACCACCGCCCCCGCTGGTGGCCAGAGCGCGACCCCTCCGATCGCTGACAGGTCGACATCCCGCCACTGGGCGGTGTTCAGGGGATGCGGACGGACCAGGACGCCGCACTCGCGCAAGCCGGGATCGCCGCGGTCGCGGAGGTGGCGAATCCATCGACGGACGAAGTTTACTTCCTCAGGCGCGATGAATCCGGAAGAACACACGTATAGCAAGAACGGACGATCCCCCCGCAACCCGACCCGGCGGCAGAACTCCGCTCGGGGCGCGCTCACGCCCCACTCGAACCACTGGTCGAACCCGGGCGCGCCGGTCACGACGACGTGGGAAGCCGGCACCCCGTGCAGCTCGACCGCCTCCCGCTCCATCGCCGGGTTCCAGACGGCGACCATATCCGGGACGTCGCGCATCAGCCCTTTGTTGGTGAGGTTGTCCCAACTGCGGACGCACAGGCCCGTGCGGATGCCCAGCGCCCGAGCGCTATGGACGTAGTCGGCCTGGGCCGAACCGAGGTCGACCAGAGGCGTGACCAGCACCAGATCCGGCCGATGCCCTCGGATGAAGCGGTCGATCCTGGGACTGGTCGGCACGGCGGCCTCCAGCAGCCGCAAGACTCGGCCGAACGCCGCGAGGCCGAACCGCGTGCGGATCAGCGGACGGTCGGCGAGCCACCGCACGATTCCGGGCGCGTGCCGCGCGGCTCGCGCCCGGAGCTTGGGCGCGTCTCGGTACCCGGGCTGGAGATAGCGCAGATAGTCGATCCCCAGCCGTAGCGCCCTGAGGAGGGTCGACCGTTGACCGCGCTCGCGGGCGGGCGCGGCGCCGTGCGAGAGGAGAGGAAATCGCTCGGCAATGCGGGTTACGAGCTCGGTCGGGCTGGTCAAGTCGTCCTTCACCCGCTCGTCCAGCGCCACGTGGACCCGGTGACCCCGCTCGAGCAGGAGGCGCAGCGTCG
>JACCZL010000558.1 GCA_013695975.1 Chloroflexota bacterium | reverse complement strand
TCGCGATCATCACGCGCTGGCGCATGCCACCCGAGAACTGGTGCGGGTAGTCGTCGATCCTGCGCTCGGCCCGCGGGATGCCGACCTCCTTCAACCTCTCGACCGCCCGGCGCCGGGCGTCCTTCTTGGAACACTCGTTGTGGAGCAGGACGGCTTCGACGAGCTGCCGCCCGATGGAGTGCACCGGGTTGAGCGAGGTCATCGGATCTTGGAAGATCATCGCGACCTCCTGGCCGCGGACCTCCCGGAGTCGCGCGGGGTTGGCGGCCAAGAGATCCTCGCCGTCGAAGAGCACCTGGCCGGAGGACTTGGTGCTGCGGCTCTCGTTGAGCCCCATGATCGTCAGGCAGGTGACGCTCTTGCCGCAGCCCGACTCGCCCACGATGCCGACTGTCTTGCCGCGCTCGACAGCGAAGTCGACGCCGTCGACGGCCTTGACGATGCCGTCCTCCGTCGTGAAGTGCGTGCGCAAGTCTCGGACGTCGAGCAGTGGAGTCATGCGGATCCCTTCTTCCGGTGCGCCCGGGATCCTACGTGAGCCTGATTCTCGGGTCGATCCATGCGTAGAGCAGGTCGACGATCAGGGTGAAGATGATGATCGCGACCGCGCCGAAGATCACCACGCCCTGGAGCACGGGCAGGTCGAACTGCCCGATCGAGCGGATGGCGGTACCGCCGAGCCCGTTGAGGCCGAAGACCGTCTCGATGAAGATCGCCCCACCGAGCAGCAGGCCGATGTCCATGCCGAGGATCGTGACGACGGGCAGGAGCGCGTTTCGCAGGATGTGATCCTTCATCACCCTGCGCTCGGGCGCGCCCTTTGCCCGCGCCGTGCGGACGTAGTCCTGATTCATGGTCTCCATCACCTCGGCGCGGATGAAGCGGACGTAGATCCCCGCCTGGACGATCGCGAGCGTCGCCCAGGGAAGGATCATGTGGTACGACCAGTCCGCCAAACCGCCGCAGCTCGAGGCCTCGGGAACGCTCACGACCTCGCAGTAGCCGGCGATCGGCGTCAAGCCCAGCTTGAATCCGATTAGGTATGAGAGCATGAGCCCGATCCAGAAGGAGGGCAGCGAGATCCCGATCAGCACGTAGGTCATGGCGGCCCGGTCGAGCGTCGAGCGAGGCCGGAGGGCGGAGAGGATTCCGATCGGCAGCGCGATCGTGAGGACCAAGAGCATCGCCCCGAAGACGAGCGCGGCCGTGATCGGCGCCGCCCGGAAGATCTCGTCGTTCACCGAGGAGCGGTCGACGAACGATTCCCCGAGCGAGCCGTCGAAGATCAGTCGCTTGAGAAAGCCCCAGTACTGCACGTAGAAGGGGTCGTTGAGCCCCAGGCGCTCCTCCACCAGGGCCACTGCCTCCGGTGTTGCAGACTGACCGGCCGCCAGGCGCGCCGGGTTCGCCGGGACGAGGAAGAAGATCACGTAGGTGACGAGCGTCACCGCGAAAAAGAGGACGACGGCCCAGAGAAGGCGTCTGACTAGGTAGCGGAACATGGGTGGCGGAAGTCTACTCCTGGAAGTACGAGGGGCGCCGGGGTTCGGGCGCCCCTCGCGGGATCGAGACGGTGTTACTTCTTGCAGATGCTGGTCAGGATGGTGCCGACCTGCGCGTTGTAGGCGACACATCCGACCTCGGAGCTGAAGAAGCGCCGGGTGTTCCCCGAGATGTAGGGAACCGTAGGAGCACCGTTCGCCATGATGTCCTTGTCGAGCTGGGCGTACAGATCGAGGCGCTTCTGTCCGGTGGCCGCGAACGCCGCGTCCAGCTTCTTGGCGTAGTCCTTCACGCCGTCACCCGAGAAGTACGACGTGTTCACGTTGTTCTCGGCCTGAAGCCGGCGGCCGTCGAGCAGCACGTTGATGAAGTTCGACGGATCCGGATAGTCCGCGTGCCAGCCCTCGTGGGTGATGTCGAAGGCCTCGCCGCGGGTCGCGGCCTTGGTGTTCTGGACGACGCGATCGAACAGCTTGATCTCGACGTCGAGCCCGATCTGCTTCAGGTTGAACTGCACGGACTGGGCGACGGCAGGGCCGAAGGTGCGGTTGAAGGCGTAGTAGACCGCCTTGCCGGTTCGGGTGTTGCCCTGCGCCAGCTGCTTCGCCCGGGTGTAGTTCGGGCCCTTCACCGAGTAGACGTTGGCCTCCTTGAAGCCCGGCATGCCGTAGGGCAGGAACTGATCCGTTCGCCGCCCGGCGAGGAAGCCGTGCTGCTGGGTCATGAACCGCCGGTCGAGCGCGTGCTGCACGGCCTTGCGGAGGTTCGGATTGCCCTTGAAGAGCGGCTGCTCGTTGTTGAGGTCGACGCGCCAGACGAGCAGGTCCTTGTCGACGAAGAAGCGGCCCTTGTTGATCCCGTACTTATCGGCGAGCTCCTTCGCCTGGGCGGTCGGGAACCCGCAGGCGTCGGCCTCGTTCCGCTCGCACTGGAGCTGGTGCTGCGCGAGGTCGCCGCCGATGCCCGCCCAGGTGACGCGGTCGATGTTGTTCTGGAAGCCCAGCGACTTGAACGGCTCCTTGGCGTTGTTCCAGTTCGGGTTGCGAACCATCAGGGCAGACGTCTTCTTGGTCCACTCCTGGAGGTAATACGGGCCAGCCGAGTGCAGCGGGCCCTTCTCGATCTCGGTGTCGAGCGGCGTGCTCGTGAGCACGGCGGAGAAGAACGGCATCGTGATCCGGGCCAGGAAGTCCGGCGCGACGCGCTTGAGCTTGAGCACGAGCGTCGTCGCGTTCGGGCTGGTGGCGCTCGCCAGGTCATCGAGGAACGACGAAGCCGGCGACTGGAGCTTCGCGTTCTGCGCCCGGTCGAAGGCCCGCTTGAAGTTCGCCGCGGTCACGTTCTCGCCGTTGGAGAACTTGAAGCCCTTCTTGATCGTGATCGTGAAAGTCTTGCCGTCCTTGCTGACCTTCGGCTGTCCCTGGGCTGCCATCGGCTCGATCCGCTCGCTCTTCGGGCCGTTGACGTACGGGTAGTAGTACATCCGGAGCTGCGTGGCGCCGGCGAGGTTCCAGCTATGGGTGAAGTAGGAGAGCGCCGTATCGATGTGATCGAAGTCGCTCGTGTTGAGGATCCGGTGCGTTCCTCCCTTCTTCTGCGCGGCACCGGCGTTGCCGCCGGACGCGGTCGTCGCCGCAATCAGCATGGTGGCTCCGACAAGCGCCATCACGCCTGAGAACCAAAGTCGTCCCTTCATTTAGGCTCCTTTCGAATTCCAGGCCGGCCGAGCACGGGCTCGACCCATTCGGTCGCTTTAGAC
The DNA here is from genome assembly GCA_013695975.1 of Chloroflexota bacterium. Classification (GTDB taxonomy): domain Bacteria; phylum Chloroflexota; class UBA6077; order UBA6077; family JACCZL01; genus JACCZL01. Next base: position 744 of record JACCZL010000558.1, on the reverse strand, counting down.
GCGGGTGGTCGAGGTTTGTTAGAGCGCGGGTCGAGAGCCGGCGAAGGTCGGTCCTAGATCTTCGCGCGCGGGTCGAACGCGTCGCGCAGACCGTCCCCGAGCAGATTGAACGCGAGCGTCGTCAGCACGACCGCGATCCCCGGCCAGACCATCAACAACGGCTGCACTCTGTAGTAGTTCTGCGCGTCGGACAGGAGATTGCCCCAGCTCGCGGTAGGCAGCTTGATCCCGACGCCGAGGAACGAGAGCGCCGCCTCGGCGAGGATGTAGCTGGCGACCACGAGCGTCGAGTAGACGATGATCGGCGCGACGAGGTGCGGCAGCAGGTGCGAGCGGATGATCCGCCAGTTGCTCGCTCCGGTCATCAGCGCCGCCTCGACGAACTCCTTCTCTCGCAGCGAGAGCACCTTCGCCCGAACGATGCGGGCGGGGTAGTACCAGCCGAACACCCAGAAGACGAGGACGAGCGTCACGACACCCTTGCCGAGGACGCCGCCGAACGTGACGTTGTCGAGCCGGCCACCGACCGTGCTCGCGAGGGCGATGATGAAGAGCAGCGCAGGGAAGGCCATGGTGACCTCGGTGAGGCGGGACACGACGGTGTCGACCCAGCCGCGGAAGTAGCCGGCCGCCGCGCCGAGGATCGAGCCGATGAGCATCGCGCCGATCGTCGCGAGCACCGCGACCTGGAGCGACACGCGCCCCCCGTAGAGGAGTCGGAGGAACTCGTCCCTGCCGAGCGTG
>JACCZL010000076.1 GCA_013695975.1 Chloroflexota bacterium | reverse complement strand
GTCAGGCCGGGCCAGTCCTATATCCTACGTCACCTGGCCCGCGCCGACGGCCAGAGCGCCCGGGCGCTCTTGATGGTCCGCTGGCTCGATGCCAGCAGCGCCGTCGTCGACACCAGCACCGACGCGGTTGACGTGGGGCCGGAGTGGGTTCCCCACGAGGTCATCCTTACGGTGCCGCCGGGGGTGGTCGCGGCCCAGGTCCACGCCACCGCGCAGTCAGGCCGCGTCTGGGTCGACGACTACGCCCTTCGGCTCGCACCGTGAGTCATGAGCGCAGGAGGCTATGACCCCGATTGGCCCCACAACCTCGCCAGGAGCGTCAACGTCAGGTAGCAGGTGTGGGTGACGGCGAATGCTTCACCCCCGGATTGCCGACGCGGCCCGGGCATACAGGCGCCGGGGATGCAGGCTCCGGCCATACAGTCTGTTCAGATGCTTGAAAACCTCGACTTCTATCCTGAAACCCGGGCCTTGACTACGGACTGCATCCTCGAACAAGGTCCGCGCATAATGATACAGTTCCATGTCCAACTGGTTTGCCTCTTCGATAGCTCTCAACGTCTCACGGTCAACAGGTGGCCTCCGTGTGTGATTGGGGTCGACGTTCTCTCTCAGATAGAACACGGAGCTCCATCGAAACCTCCGTCGCAGCAGGATGAGCGTTTCGTCGAATCGTTCCGTGAGGCCAACGACCGGGAAATGCTCGCGAAGATTGTCCTTGGCAGTGTCCAACTGATCTCTCATGCACGGCTCGGCTGAGAACGACCCGCTGGAGAGAAGGAGAGTTTGCCAATTGGATGCGTGAGGATGGCCGCCGGCCGACACGTATTCGTACAGACTCGTGCCTTCGGAAAGAAGCTTTCTGGCAACGGGCCACACAGGGTTACGCAGTTGGAAATAGTATGCGGAGATGACGCGATTGATCGGGTGGCGAAGCAGCGTGATATAACTGGACGGGTACGGAAGGAACCGATGCATTCCGAAACCCATATGTCCCTGGAGGATCGCCGTTTCCGGCGGCAGATGCCGACGAAGCTCAAGGATCTGGAAGGGATTCGTCTGCGCATTTTCAAGATCCTGGACGGCGCCCGATGGATGCTGACGACGAATGATCGTCCGTAACGTCGTCCCACCAGTCTTGGGGATATGAAGGAAGAGGAGCAATCGCCTCGGGGGCTGTTCGGTGGTGGACATCGACCTCACCCGAACCGTGACCGCCAGGTAACCCGAGTGGGCATCGCCTTGGTGATGGCGGCCGACACTCGCCGCGCGCCGTATCGGAACGGTCGGTTGAGGTAGTAGAGCGGGATCGACGCCGATGGCCGCAACTCGTGGACCGCCCGCAAGTACGACGGTGATGGCAGCAGCCACCACTTCAGCAGCCGCGCTCGATCCTCCCAGCGGCGCGTCAGCCGAAAGAGATTGGGGAGGCTTCCCTTCGGGACCATTTGGGCGGCGCGCAGGGCGCCCTCGCGCCCGAGGGGGTCGACCGCCGTGGCTAATCGTCTCACGACGCTCGGCGGGATCGGCGCCTCCAGTTCGCTCGCCAGGTAGCGGAGCGTGGCGTAAAGGAGCAGGCTCAAGTGGCAGCGCCATGCGCCCTCGACCAGGAGCTCCCAGTCGAGGTCCGGGTGCTTTTCGATGATCTGCCAGGCGTCGCAGACCCAGAACGGCGACCCGCGACGCGCCAAGATGGCGGCGCGCCCGCAGACGTGGAGCAGATTGTCGGCCGGCGACAGGACGCTGGCCTCGACGCCGTCTAGCATCACGCTCTCGCCGCGGGCCCACATCGCGGACACCAGGGCGTTGGCATACGGTACCGGGAATGGCCGACTGTGGAGGGCGACTGGAAGATCCGAGACGTGCTTCAGGATCGCATCTCGCTGACCCGGCCCGATCGACCGATCGCCGGGCGTGAAGCCGATGGCGGCGAGCGCCTGTGCACCCCGGCTCAGATGGTCCTCCAGGACGAGGAGGTCGATGTCGTGACTGTGCCGCAGTGCCCAGTCGCCATACACGGTCCCACCTAGCGCGGCGCCCCCAACCAGCATCGTCGGGACGCCCGCCTCCGCGAGAGTCGCCAGGACGTCGGCGAGAACCCGCCGGTAAACCCGCATCCGCAGCTCTTCCCGGAAATACGCCACCTGCAACGTTGTCGCGAGCGTCTTCTCTACCGTCACGCCGTTACTCCGCCGTGCCGTGCAGAGCAGCGGCCGGAGCCGCCGGAGCGCCCACTCGTCGGCAGCAGTACCCCGCACAACCCCTCCCATGAGCTCGGGGCAATCTCGCCACGCGCGGCGCCCCGCCTCACCCGAATGCAAGCACGCCCGCAAGAGGCGGGTCTGCCGAGCGTTTGGCAAGATGACCGAAAGCGTGTCGGCGAAGAGCGGACGCCCAATCGAATTCGTTGGCAAGCCTTCCCCTGCTCGCCGATCGGCGGCGTCGCGGTCAGCCATGGGTGCTCCTTTGCTCGTGGCGTCGACGGTCATCGAGGAGCTTGCGATACAGGCCGTCATAGGCGTCGACGTGACGCTCCCACCCGAACGTCTCCTGCGCCCGATCGCGGGCGAGCGCACCCATTCGGCCGGCCACTTCGGGATGATCCAGGAGGAAGGCGACCGCACGGACTAGGGCCTGGGTGTCCTCGGGCTCGACCAGCAGGCCGGTCTGTTCGTCGACGACGACCTCCGCTAGACCCTGGACCGGCGTGGCCACGACCGGGCGGGCCATCTGCGCCCCTTGCACGGCGACGAGCGGCAGGCCCTCG
>JACCZL010000524.1 GCA_013695975.1 Chloroflexota bacterium | reverse complement strand
AGGTACACCCCCCGCCGATAGAGGGCGCTGAGGGCGCCCTCCACCCCTTCTTGCCTGACTAACCTCTCCAGGTCCCCGTACTCGCACCCGGCCAGCTTCAAGAGCTGTCGGTACGGGCTCGCGGCGTGCTGATAGACCACCCGTCGGAGGAGGGCCAGGAAGTCGGGCTCCCGCCGCTCGAGGCGACGACGCAGGATCGCCCGCGCTTGCTCCACACCGATTGGGTTTCTTAGAAAGCCCGGCAGGCTCCAGAGGAAGCGCGCCCCGATGGCGATGTCGCCGAGTGGGATCGCGGATTTCAGTCGACCGATCATCGGGCCGCCGACTCGCCCCGGCGGGACCGCGAATCGAGCAGGTCTGGAGCGCCTGCGCTTCGACTCCCACGATTGATCCGGATCGGCGGAATGCGTCGGCGTCCGATCACGCGCACAACGAGCCTCCAGGGGTAATGGCTACGTCCGACGCCAGCGGGCGACGCGATGCTCGAAAATGCGGAGGACCTGGGTGGCGAGCAGCCCGAGCAGCATGATAGCGACGATCGGCACGAGCACGTCACTTGTCCGCAGGCGCGCGCCGTAATAGGTGAGGCGGAATCCAAGCCCGGCATTGGCGCCGAACATCTCGCCGATCACGACGCCGATTAGGGCACGCGCGATCCCGATCCGCAGGCCCGCCACCACCAGCGGCAGCGAGGCTGGCAGGATCACGGTGCCGATCAGGTCCGACGTTCGGCCGCCGTAGGCGCGCACCACCCGCACGAGCAGTGGGTCGACCGAGCGGACCGCCGTCAGCGTGTTGACCGCGATCGGGACTGTGGCCAACAGGAACGTGATCGCGACGACGCTGGGGAAGCCGAAGCCGAGCCAGACGATGAGGAGCGGATAGAACGCGATCAGGGGCGCCGAGTACAGAAACCAGATAAACGGATCGAGCGCGTACTCGACATCCCGTTGCAGCCCCATGACTACCCCGACTGCGAGCCCGACCAGCGCGGCCAGGCCGAAGCCGACCGCAAGCTCGGCCACGCTGATCCAGAGGTCGCGGAGCAGCTCGCCGGAGGCCCACTGGCGCAGGAACGCCTCGCCGATCCGGCTCGGACTGCTCAGCACGACCGGATTGAGCCAGCCGGACCAAGCCGTAAGCTCCCAGCCCCCGACCAGTAACAGCAACCCCGCGGTACCGAGGAGCACCGGCTCGTGACGGGTGTAGATGTGCCGAATCTGGAGCGCAGGGGCCTGAATCACGACTCCAGCTCACGACGCCACGGCCCGACTCGGAGCTCGACCCAGCGTAGCGCCGTGACGCCCAGGACTCCCACGAGCGCCGTGGTGGTTCCCAGGGCGATCAGCTCGGGTGTCCGTCCGGCATTGCCGTAGGCCTGGAGGAGCCGACCCACGCCCGCCAGCGAGACGTACATCTCAGCCACGATCACCCCGATGATTGCACGTCCAAGGCCGAGACGGAGGCCGGCCATGATGGCCGGCAGGGCGCCCGGTAGCAGGATGGTCGCCATCACCTGGAGGGGACCGGCGCCGAACGCCCGCGCCGCCCGGACCCAGAGTGGGTCGATCTGTTGAACGCCCGCCAGGGTATTCACCAGGATCGGGAAGACCGCCCCGAGGAACACGACGGCGACCTTTGATTCCATCCCGATGCCGAACCAGAGTACGAGGACCGGAATCAGCGCGATCCGAGGGGTGGCGTAGGCCGCCATGATCGCGGGCTCCAGGAGATACCGCAACCGGCGAGACTGGCCCATCAGCAGCCCCAACAGCATGCCCAGCGCTACGGCCGGCGCGAACCCGAGGACGAGCTCCTGCAGGCTGACGAGGGCGTGGTGGCCAAGCTCGTCGGTCGCCGCCATCGACACCGCCGTCGCGAGGACCTGGCTCGGATAGAAGATCAGGTCCGATCGGATCAGGTTGTTGGAGCCGACGGCCTGCCACACCGCCAGGAACGTCGCCACCGAGGCGGTCCCGATGAGCGCCCGCCGCTGGTCACCGCGGACGGCCGGCCGGCGCGGTCCGGGCCCGACCCGCCGGTCCCGGACGATGCTTTCAGTCGCGGTCACCGCTCGCCTCGCCGAGCTCCTCGGCCAGCGACGCACGAACCTCTTCCTCGAGCCGCTGCCAGATCCGATGGCGGTAGCCGGCGAATCGGGCGCTGTTCCTGACGTCGAAGTCGCGAGGCCGCGGCAGGCCGATCTGCACCGCGTCGATGACCCGCCCCGGGCGGGCGCTCATCACTGCCACCCGGTCCGCCAGGTAGATCGCCTCGTCGATGTCGTGGGTCACGAAGAGGATCGTCTTTCGATCTCGCTCCCAGATGGCGAGCAGCTCGGCGGCCATGAGCTGGCGCGTCTGGGCGTCCAGCGCCCCGAACGGCTCGTCCATCAGCAGCACCGCCGGCTCCACCGCCAGCGCGCGGGCGATGCCGACTCGCTGGCGCATGCCCCCGGAGAGCTGGTGGGGGAAGTATCGCTCGAACCGCGTTAGCCCGACGAGTCGGATGTTGCGGCGGGCGATCTCGCGCCGCTCCCGGACTGGCCGCCCGCTCAACTCCAGGCCAAGCTCCACGTTGTGCAGCACGTTCCGCCAGGGCAGCAAGGCGAACTCCTGGAACACCAGCGCCCGATCGGCGCCGGGGGACCGGACCGGCCGCCCGTCCAAGAGGACTTGCCCGCTCGTCGGCCGCAGCAGCCCGTTGATCAGGAGGAGCAGGCTGCTCTTGCCACAGCCGCTCGGGCCGACGAGCGCGACGAATTCGCCCCGCTCGGCCCCCAGGTTGACGCCATCGAGCGCGACGAGCTCCGAGTCGTCGGACGCCCGCCGATAGACGAGCCCGACATCGGCGATGACCAGATGCGTCATATCGCCCCACCGAGCGGGCTTGATACCACATCGGCCCGGGACTGGCGAACGCCGGACCTCCGATTCCGCGACTCGTGGGTCGCGCCACGGCCTACCTCGGCGCCCACTCGTCGAAGCTGTCGATGAAGCGGCGGTCGAGGAAGCGCGACTCCGGCCACGGCTCGGTCACCTCGCCGGCGGCCACGGTGATCTGCCAGACGACCGGCATTGAGTTGGTGGGAAGCCTCCCGCGTTCGTCCAAGCTCGCCACGACCTCCTCGTAAGCGCGCTCGGAATCCTGCCGCTCGTACTTGAGCACCTTGATGAGGGCCTGGATAGCAGCCTCCCGGTCCGTCTTCGCCAACCGGATCGCCTTGACGTGTGCGCGCAGGAGAGCGCGGACCGTGTTCGGGTTCTCGTCGAGGAATCGCTCCCTCGCCGCGAGGATCGCCCGGGGCCAGACCTCGGCCACCTCCGTGGCCTCGGTGCCAAGCCGGGTGAAACCCTCGGCCTCGGCCTGCCATTTGAATGGGGCGGGCAGGATAGCTCCGTCGGCCTGCCCGGCCTTGAGCGCTGACAGGATATTCGCGAAGGCGCCCGCCTGGATGATCTGGACATCCCGTTCCGGTTCCAGGCCATGCTGCCGTAGCGCGTGGCGGGTCAGGAAGTCGGTCAAGCCTCCATACCCCGTGACGGCGACGCGCTTGCCCTTCAGGTCGACCCAGCTCTTGATCTCGGGCCTGGCGAGCCACTCGAAGTCAGCCTGGTTGAGGCCGGCGTAGAAGCCCTTGACCGACTGGCCGGCGTTAATCAGGTTGAGCAGGCCGCTCAGCGAGTTCGCGTTCAGGTCGACCGAGCCGGACGCCAGCGCCTGGGCCGCCCCAGCACCGCCGTCGAAGCTGAGCACCTCGACGTTCAGCCCCTCTTCCTGAAAGGTGCGATCGGCAGCCAGGTAGATCGGCAGATAGATCGTGGAGTTCACCGGCAGTCCGATCTTGAGGCTGGTCTTCTCCGGCTTGCCGGCAACGTTGGCGGCAGGAGCGGTCGTCGCCTGAGGCTGCACCGTCGCGGTCGGTCTGGCCACTTCCGTCGCCTTCGGCGGGGCGGGCGTGGGGCTGGGCGCCGCGGGCGCGGTACAGCCGACAGCGACCATCGCGAGCACGCTCACCAGTGCAGCTCTGCGAGTGACCCGCTGCTCCGCTTCGTTCATCGGATGCTCCTCTCGTCTCGGACCGCTGCTCGGCCAAGGCCGCGTGTCCAGCGTCCCGGGGGTGGGACCTGTCCGAGGGTAGGCCGGCTTGGCGACTGGCGTTCAACGTGCAGATGCAGAACCTTGCCGGAAGCCGTGAGGAGCGGGGCTCGGCGCTGCACCCGGAGGAAGCGGCCCTGGCGCCACTGCGTCGCCATCACCCGTTCCACGCCGGATCCGCCGCCGAGCGCTCCGAGGAAGGCATCCGTTACTGCGTCGGGGTCCAGAGGGCCGAGGGCCGGCTCCACCAGCAACTGGAGGTCGGGCTGTCCGTCGGGGGCCTCCTCCTCCAGGAGCTGATAATCGGTCGGCCCACCGCCGAAGCGGGCCGGCAGCACCTCCTCCAGCACGCGGATCACGTCGACGTCCAGGAAGGTCATGCCACCCGCGCTGAGCTTCTCGTAGCTGCGGACCGTGTGCAGGTGGGTGGCCCAGCCGAGCCGCTCCAGCGGACAACCGCACGCCCGGCGCGCGACCACGGCCTGATCGCCCAGCGAGACGTTTAGCAGGATCACCGGGGCCGTCCGGCGGAGCGAGGAGATCAGCAGAGCCGAGGGCGGCAGATCGGTCTGCTTACCGTCCGGCCCCGGCTGGATGAGGGCGTGGGTATCGTGGATCAGGTGCAGGTCGTCGGAGGCTTCCGGTGCGAGGCACCCGGTCCCGATGTAGTTACACTCAGCGGTTCCGTAGCCAGGTACGGCTTCTGCGCCGGCTCGGCGGACCGCGGCCAGGCGGGCGGCCGTGATCGGTTCGCTGCCTAACGTGAGCTGGGCGCCGCGGAGATCAACTCCGGCGTCGAGCGCGGCACGGCACAGCCGCACGGCAGAGCTCGCGAACGTGTACAGATGGGGCGTGCCCCCGGCCCGCAGGATCCCCGCCATCCAGTGAGCAACGCGGAGCGGGTTGGTGAGCGGGACGTGTTGGGGACGCGGCAGTGGGACTCCCGCGAGCAGGCTCCCCCAGCGCATCCCGCGGGCGCTCCAGCGGTAGCGAGGGTGCAGGCCCGGCGCGGCCGGATCCACCTGCGAGAACCACCGGACCGGTGGGGCGCCCATGCGACTGTAGAGGAGGGTCACGAGCATGGCCGCGCCCCCGGGAACCCCCCAGACCGCGTGAAGCCACCCGATGTCACCGCGGGCGCGGTAAATCAACCGCATATAGACGGCACAGTCCCGGAGCCACGCCAGATCAATCGGCACCGGGGTCGCTGTGCCGCGGCTGCCGCCGCTCTGGACCGGCGTGTGGAACGCCGAACACGGATTGCGGAGCAGGACCGGGTTCACGGCGAGCGTGGCGCTCCCCCGGACCACCGGCCGGCGACCCTTAAACTCGTCCACGGTGAGATAGACGCCCCGTTGAAAGAGCGTGTGCAGAGATCCTTCGACTCCTTCTCGGGCCACCAGCCGCTCCAGGTCCCCGTACTCGCAGCCGGCGAGGTTCAATAGTTCCCGGTAGGGGCTGGTGGCCTGCCCGTAGATCGCGTTACAGACGAGGGCCAGGAAGTCGGCCTCACGCTCCTCGAGCCGGCGGCGCAGGATCGCCCGCGCGTGCTCCACACTGATCGGGTGCCGGAGAAAGCCCGGCAGGCTCCAGAGGAAGCGCGCCCCGGCGGCGACGTCTTCGTAGGGGATGGAGGATCTCAGCCGGGCTAGCATGGTCGCGATGCTAATCCGACTGACGCGCTCTGATGCATGCGGGGATCCACTCGAGGCGCTGACGCCGTGCCGACCGGCTTCTCCGCGACGCACGCGATCAGGTAGCCATGTCGGCGGACGGCCGGCACGCGCCGCTCGAGCCACGCGAACGGGCCGATCAGCCGACCGGTCAGGCTGGCCAGGCGCGGGGAGCGGACGTGACAGAACAGGTCGGCCATCCGCAGCCAGCCGGGGATGA
>JACCZL010000504.1 GCA_013695975.1 Chloroflexota bacterium | reverse complement strand
TCGGTGGCGACATTTAGGACGTGGGCCGGGGCACACTCGACCAGGTCGTGCAGCGAGACGGTCTGAGTCACCGAGACCAGCTCGTGGAAGCCGTCGTCCCGGCGCCCGAGGATTTCAAGCGCCAGGTTGACCTTGGCGTAAGCCCGGACGCGGACCGCTGTCACCCGCCATCCTGCTCGAAGAGCACCCGCCACTCGTCCAGCTCCAGATCCTGCGGCCGCCGCTCGGCCAGGATGCCGGCGCGGATGAGCAGCTCGAGCACATCGGACTTCGGGCGGTCCAGGCCCTGGGCCAGCGAGTTGGCGAGCTGCTTGCGCGGCTGGGCGAAGCCGGCCTGGACGAGCTTCAGGAACGCGGCACGTCGGTCGTCAGGCACCAACCCCGCGGCCCGCGGCTCGAGCCGCAGCACGGCCGAGTCGACCTTGGGACGTGGGAAGAAGGCACCCGGCGGGACAACGCGCACCATCCGGGGGCTGGCCGCCGACTGGACCGCGACGGCGAGATAGGAGCGTCGCCCGGATCCGGCGACGATGCGCTCGGCGACCTCCTTCTGGACCATCACCATCAGCAAGCTCGGACGGTGGACGCCGTCGAGATAGCGCAGGATGACCGGCGTCGTCACGTTGTACGGCAGGTTGGCGACAAGCTTGTACGGTCCAGCGAAATGTTCGGCCGGCGCGAAGTCGAGCGCGTCGGCGGCGAGTATGACGACGTTGCCCGGCACCAGCCGCGGCAACACACCCGCCAGGTCGCGGTCGAGCTCGACGGCCACGACGCGGGCAGCCCGCCGAGCCAGTGCCCGAGTCAAGATGCCCAGCCCGGGCCCGATCTCGAGCACCTCGTCGGTCGGTCCGACGTCCGCGGCGCTGGCGATCACCTCGGGCAGGCCCGGGTCGATCAGGAATGACTGTGAGAAACGCTTGCGAGGGCGAAGCCCGAGCTGGCGGAGGAGTGCGGCCGGCGACATCGGCCAGAGGTCAGACGGCGACCACGCGGACACGATCGCAGGCTGACCGGCCGGCCCGTTGCGTTCCGAAGCTGGCGCGTCGAGGGTGTCGCCGCTCATAGGAGAAACGAGACGGGCGAGGCATCATGCCGACGCCCCGCCCATTCACGAGCGACAATGATTGGTCGTGCACCCACCGTCGACCCGCCGCCCTCCGCGACCCTACGCTCGCTTGCTCCGGCCCGGTTGCCCTGCGGCACCCAACGAGCACCACTTACCGTTGCTTCGTTCCCGATCTGGCGGGGTTCGCGGGTCGTTGCCGCGCAGGACCAGCCCATCAACACCACGTGGCGTCGGCCTGGCCGAAAGACGGACGAGCCTCGAATGGGAATTCAGTCCGGCTACAGCGGGTTGCCGGTTACAGGGCACCGCTAACTCCCCACCTAGCACGACCAAAGGAAAGTGTACCGGTTACCCCTCCGGGCGGACAACCCCGCGTCCCCATCGGCGCGCGCGCAGACCCGGTATCAGGATCGGTCGGCACACCTCGTGTTTGTGGGCCTTCCGAAGCGGGTGGTATAATCCCAGGCTGTTGCCAACCAGGTAGCCTGCACGCGGCCGGACCGATCGGGCCGTGCCTCGGCCGCTGCGATTCGGACGTGCGCGTGGTCCGACGCACCGGCGGGGTTCCCGACGGGTTGAGGGTCGCGGAAGACCACAACGAAGGAGTCGTACCCGTGCCAAGCCCTGTCCAGATGAAGACGCTGCTCGAAGCAGGCGTCCACTTCGGCCATCAGACCCGGCGCTGGGACCCGAAGATGAAGCCGTTCATCTTCACCGAGCGCAACGGCATCCACATCATCGACCTCCAGCAGACCGTTCGGCGTCTCGAGGACGCGATGACCTACGTCCGCGACCTCGTCGCCGGCGGTGGGACCCTGCTGTTCGTCGGGACCAAGAAGCAGGCTCAGGAGACGATCGAAGAAGAGGCCAAGCGTTGCGGCATGCCGTACATCAACCGACGCTGGATGGGCGGCACGCTGACGAACTTCCAGACGATCCTGGGCCGCATCCGCCGCCTCGAGCAGCTCGAGCAGCAGCGCGACGCTGGCGAGTTCGATCGGCTGCCCAAGAAGGAAGCGACCAAGCTGCTCGACGAGTTCGAGCGGCTCGAGCGGCTGCTCGGCGGCATGCGCAAGCAGTACAAG
>JACCZL010000492.1 GCA_013695975.1 Chloroflexota bacterium | reverse complement strand
CGTGCCCCCGCTTCGGCCCGCGCTTGCGCCCACGCCGCTGGGTCCGGTTCGCCTGCTGCCCCCGCGACGGCGGCACCGACGAGTTCTCGGGCGTCTTGGCCGGCCGACGGAACTGCGCCAGCTCCGCTTCCAACGCCCGGATCGTCGCGTCCCGCTCGGCCAGCTCCGCCTGCTGACGGCGGATCACCCCCAGCAGCTCCTCCGGGCTCAGGCGCTCCAGTTCGTCCCCGTTCATGGCCTGAGCACATTATCAGAACCGAGCCCGCCGACGCAGCCCCTCACCCACACGCTTCGGCCCTACGTGAGTAATTACGGCTGCCGCCCGGCCCCCCTGGATGGCGTGAGGCGGAGTCGGCGTTGTGGCCCGCGTGTTCTACCGCATCGTCGAGTCCGACCCGCCGACGTTGTGGGACTTCATGTTGCAGGACTTCATTCTGCGGCTCATCGTAACACCAGCCGAACCAGCTCTATGACAAAGTGCGGATAAATCCCCAAGACCACAGAGATCGCGGCGCTCACGAGCAAAGGGACGACGACAAAACGGGAGACCTCCCGAATCGGGCGACCCTCTTGGTGATGTCCTCCTTCAGCATATCCACCCGCTTCATGGTAGACTTTCTCCTCTGCAGGCAACCCGAAGAAGCCGGTGCCAATGATCCTGAGATAGTAGCCGGCGCTCAAAAGAGTGCTTATCAACAAGACAAAGAAAACCGGGAGCTTCTCGGCTTCTATGGAGCCCACGGCCAGGAACCACTTGGTTATAAATCCGGCCGTCGGCGGGATGCCGACTATGCTGAACGCTCCGATTAAGAAGGCAGCCATTGTCCAGGGCATCTGCCGTCCAATCCCGCGCATCTCAGAGATCTTCGTCTTGCCGGAAGCGAGGTCGATGGAGCCGGCGCAAAAGAAGAGCGTGATTTTCGAGAAGGCATGGTTCGCAATATGAATGATCCCACCCGTCATGCCGGTCGGACTGAAGAGGACCACCCCCAAGATGATATAAGAGAGCTGACTGATGGTCGAGTAAGCCAGGACAGCTTTGAGACTGTCCAGCCTGAGGGCGTAGAACGACGCCATGAGTATAGTAAAGGACACCACGAAGGCCGTCGCGACGCCTAGATTCAGTTGCTGCATCAACTCCTCTCCGAAGACGTCGAGGATCACCCGCAGGATGGAGAAGACGCCCGCGTTCACAACAGCGACCGCGTGGAGCAGCGCGCTCACCGGGGTAGGGGCGACCATGGCAGCCGGTAGCCAGGCGTGAAAGGGCATGATAGCAGCCTTGGCGATGCCGGCCAAAAAGAGAAAATAGACAACGACCAGAACGGTTGCATTGGCTCCGGCGGGAAAGATGCCGTTCGGTCGGAAATCGAAGGTGCTGGAAAGGGTGTAGGTCACGATGATGGCAGGCAGCAGAAAGACTATCGAGGTGCCAAGCTGGTAAAGGATGTATTTTCGCCCTACGGCAAAGGCCTCTTCCGACTCGTTGTGCGTCACCAATGGGTAAGTCATGAAGGTGAGGAGCTCATAGAAGATGTAAAGGGTCATCAGGTTGGCTGAGAAGGCGATACCCATGGTGGCCGAGAGGGCCAGGGCAACGAAGGCGTAGTAGCGGGTCTGGGCATGTTCCCGGAGATGGCGCATGTAGCCGATGGAGTAAATGGTGGTGAGGATCCACAAGAAGGAAGCGGTGATGGCGAACAAGAGCCCGAGGGCATCCACCCGGAACGCGATCGAGACTTGGGGAAGGAAGGATAAGACGGTGTAGTGGAGGGTAGCGCCGGCAAGGACCGGCGGGATCATGGTCAGGACGATGAGAAACTGGAGCGCCGCTGCGCCGAGGGAGCACCCTTCTCGAAGATTCGGGTGCTTTCGGGTGGCGACGATCAGTGCGGCCCCTGCGAGAGAGACCGCCATGGCCAAGAAAGGCGCGATCGATTCAATTTGCATGCTGGAGAAGCTGGGCGGCAGATCCTCGCTCGACCCGCTCCACCAACGCCTGCACCGAGCCGCTGCTCATCGCCAGGAGGGGGGCGGGGAAGAGACCGATCAAGAGGACCATGACGCCCATGGCCACGGCGACGACAGCTTCTCGGGGGCGAAGGTCCTGAAGACCGCGCACGGCATCACGGGTGACCGGACCGAAAAAGGCCCGCTCATAGTACGACAGGAACAAAGCCGCGTTCAGGATGACGCCCAGGACGGCGATACCGGCCACCGCCCAATGGGCCCGGAAGGCGCCCAGCAGGATGAGGAATTCCCCGGGAAAACCGCTCGTCCCCGGCAGCCCGATGAATGCCAGGCCGATGATGAAGAAGGAGGTGGCCAGGCGTGGTGTGTGCCGCGCCAATCCCCCGAACGCCGAGAGCTCCGATGAGCCGGTGCGTGCATAGAGGAATCCGGTCAGGAAGAGCAGCCCGGTGGTGGCAATCCCGAGATTGTTCATCAGCACAAGCGCGCCCTGAAGGCCCTGCGCGTTCAGGGAAAACAGCCCCAGGATGGCGAGCCCTACGTGGCCGACGCTGGCGAAGGCCAGGAGCCGGCGCAGGTTCGGCTGTACCAGCGCGATCAGCGCCCCGTAGACGATCGCGATCAAGCTCAGCCCCGCCATCAGCCAGAACCACTCCTTGGCAGCCTCGGGCGCAAGCGGAATGGCGAAGCGGATGAACCCGTAGACCCCCAGCTTGAGGCCGACCAGCGAGATGCTCATCCCCACCGGCCCTTCCAGAAGGGCCATGGGCAACCAGGTATGGAAGGGGAACAACGGCCCCTTGACGGCGAACCCGAAGGCCAGCAGGAAGAAGATCAGCGTCTGAAGCTCCCGCGGCACTGGGGCGGTCAGCAGCGTCGGGAAATCGAACGAATATGTGCCGCTCATGTTGTAGTAGTTCAGGCCGAGGAGCACGATCCCGATCAGCATCAGCGCCGACCCCGACAGCATGTACATGACGTACTTCAGCGCGGCGTACTGGCGCTGGGAGCCAATCCCCCAGAGCCTGAGCAGGAAGTAGCTGGGGACGAGGATCAATTCCCAGAACACGAAGAACAGGACCAGGTCCAACGCAGCGAAGATCCCGATGGTCGTCGCCTCGAGCGCGAACAAGGCGGTCAGATAAGGCTTGGGGAGGAACTTCACGCTGCTCCAGGAGGAAAGCATCACCATCAGCGTGAGGAAGGTGGTCAGCGGGATGAACAGCACGCTGATCCCGTCGACGCCGAGGTGATAACCCACGCCGGCCATCGGAATCCACTCGATATGTTCCGCGAACTGGATATCCGAGACGCCGGGGGTGAAGTTGAGCACCATGCCGACCGCGAGCAGCAGTTCCAGGAGCGCACCCACGAGCGCCGTCTTGCGCACCACATCGTCATCCTCGATCAGATTCAGGAGGATCGCCCACACGACGGGAAGAAAGATCAGGATGCTGAGGATGGGGAACCCGATCTGCTGGGCGGCGAAAACCTCCTTCAGGATCACGACATCCCTCCAAGGCGATGACGAGCCTCGAGCGCGAGCGCGAGCATCATCGATGCGTCTCCCCGAGCTGCGGGGCAGGTTCGGTGGCCTGATAGGCCTGGACGAAGGATCCTCGTTCAACCCGGGTCTCCAGGGCCCTGAGCGACCCGTTCATCGTTTGCAGGAACGGGCCGGTGTCGAGCCCGATCCAGAAGACCATCCCTCCCAAGGCGGTCGCAATGATCAACTCCCGGAGCTTAAGATCCGGCATCGTCTGCAGGCTCTGCATGCTCTGGGCATCGGCCGGACGACCGAGGAAGGCCCGCTGGAAGTACCAGAGAAAGTAGGAAGCCGTCAAGAAGGTGCCCAGACCGGCCGCGAGAGCGATGACCCAGTGTGCTTTGAACGCCCCGAGGATGATCAGGTGCTCACCGTTAAATCCGTTTGTCCCGGGCAGTCCGATACCGGCCAAGGCGATGATCAAGAACGTGGCGGTGAGCTTCGGGACGTAGTGCACCAGACCGCCCAAGACCGAGAGATCCGGTGGGCCCGTGCGGGTCTGAAGGAAACCGGCGACGAAGAACAGCCCGGCCCCGACAATGCCCAGATTGATCATCTGCAGAAGCCCGCCCTGGAACCCCGAAAAGTTCAGCGAGAATAGGCCCACCACGACGACGCCCATATGGCTAAGGCTGCTGAAGGCCAGGAGCCGGCGCAAATTCGACTGGATGAGCGCGATCAGCGCCCCGTAGACCATGCCGGCCACTCCGAGCACGACCATCAGCCAGAACCACTCCTTGGCGGCCTCGGGCAAGAGCGGAATGACAAAGCGGATAAAGCCGTAGGTCCCGAGCTTAATCCCGACCAGGAACACGCTCATCCCCACGACCGGGCCCTCTTCGAGGACCTTGGGCATCCAGGTGTGAAACGGGAATATGGGCGCCTTGACGGCAAGCCCGAAGAACATCAGGAAGAAGATGAGGGTCTGCAGCTCGGCCGGGACCGGCACGCTCAGGAGCTTCAAGAAATCGAACGAGTAGCTGCCATCTACGCGCCCGGCGTTCAGGCCGAGGAGCACGATCCCGACGAGCATGAGCGCTGAGCCGGTCAGCATGAACGCGACGTACTCGCGGGCGGCTCGTTCGCGCCGTGGGCCGGTGCCCCAACGCGTGATCAGGAAATAGCTCGGGACCAGCTCCAGCACGAAGAACAGCCAGAACAGGATGAGGTCGAGGGAGACGAAGGCGCCGATCAGGGTTGCCTCGAGCCCGAGCGTGGCCATCACGTAGTGGCGGGTATCGGCCTTCGCGGCATACTCGGCGTAAAGGATGACCAGCACCGTCAGTAAGGCGGTCACGGGGAGGAACAGCACGCTGATGCCGTCGACGCCCAAGTGATAGCCGACGCCGATGAGCGGAATGGAGCCGCCACGCTCCATAAACTGCATGTCGGGGACATCGCGGACGAAGAGCAACGCCACCACGGATGCGAGGATCACCTCCAGCACCGATCCTGCGAGCGCAACTCTGTAGGCCAGGTCTTCGTCCCGAACAAACTTCAGGACGATCAGGACGGCGACGGGCAGGAAGAGCAGGACGCTCAGGATAGGGAATCCGACCTGCTGGGCAGCGGAGATCTCGGGCAGGATCATACGGCCCTGACCATCAAGGCGACGAGCGAAACGAGCAAGATCGAGCCGATGACGAGCGGTCGGCCGAGTGCCTCTTCCGTCCTGGTCAGGACGCGGCCCAGCAGACTGCCCGCCCACGGCACGCCCACGTTGACGCCGGTGTGAAAGATGAGCCGTTCCGCCCGGGCGGAGAGGTCGGCGATCGCCTCGGTCAGCCAGGCGACGAGACGCTCCGCGCCGACGATGATTTCCCGCTCGACCCAGGTTGAGATGCTCGCGAACACCCCGGTCAGCCAACCGACCGCACCAGTCACGTGGCCGATGCCTTCCCGCTCGACCCAGCCCGTGGTGTCGCCGCTCGTCTTGGTCAGCCAGCCGAGGACACCCGTCGCCCCACCCACGACGCCGGCCTTCTCCTCTCGCTCCTCCTCCTCCTCCCAGGTTGAGGGCAGGGCCGTCAGCTCGCCGGCCGGTCCCACGGCTCCGACCGCCTGGCTGGCGAGGCGCTGCTCCTCCCAGGTCTCCACGGCGGTGTGGATCCTGCTCGGCGGGGCGGGGATGCCCGTCGCCCGGTCGATCAGCCCCGTATCGAGTCGGTCGAGCAAGCGCCCGAGCTTTGTGGTCGGCTGGACCACGGCCACGTCATAGAACTCGTCCAGCCAGAATCGATTCACGGCCAGGTTGTAGATACCCCTCATCTTGAACAGGAGCAAGCCCGACCGCTCCGGCCTGAACCGGTCGAGGTACAGTGGCGTGAACCATCCGGCGACCAGGATCAGGATCATGAGTCCCATGAGGGTGAACGCGAGTACGGGGCTCCTGGCCGGCACGCCCGGCTGCGCGGAGACGACCGGCGCCAGAAACCTTTGGAACCACGTCCCCTCCACCCCGCCCGGCAGCACCCCGAGGGCGAATCCGATCGCCACGATGGCGGCGAGGGTAAGCAGTGGCTTGGCCATCGTCCACGGCGACCAGTGGGGGCGGTGGCCCGGCCCGTGCCCATGTTCCCCGTGGGCGTCTTCGTAAAAGGTCACCCGGACCAGTCGCCCCGTGGAGAACGCGCTGGAGAACACCGCCAGCGCCCCGAGAGCGAGCAGGATGGGAAGGCCGCTCCCGAAGGCGCGGCCGAGGACCTCGCCCTGCCACCAGCCAGAGAGGAACGGAAAGATCACCAGTCCCACCGCGCCCACCAAGAACAGCCGGTACATGACCGGGACGGTTTCTTTGGCCGGGCCCGTCTTGTGGACGTCCGCCCCGCCGTGTAGGTGATGCAGGATGGACGGCGCCGTGAGGAACAGGAGCGTCTTGAAGACAGCGTGCGCCGCCAGATGGAAGATCGCCACCGCGTAGGCGCCGAGGCCGCAGGCCAGGAACATCAAGCCGAGCTGCGACGTGGTCGAATAGGCCAGCAGGCTCTTGATGTCGGTCTGCACCAGGCCCACCAGGGCCCCGAACAGGGCGGTCGCCGCTCCTACGATGGCAACCACCAGCAGCGCATCCGGCGCGCGGTCGTAGATGTCGTGGCTGCGGGCGATCATGTAGACGCCGGCCGTCACCATGGTCGCGGCATGAATCAGGGCGCTGGAGGGCGTGGGTCCTTCCATGGCGCGGGCCAGCCAGGTGGCGAGCGGCAGTTGGGCCGACTTGCCGATGGCCCCGAGCAACAGGGAAAGGCCGATGGCGGTCGCGGTCCCGGTATCGAGCGTCGCAGTTCGGGCGAAAACCTCCGTGTAATTAGCCGTCTGGAAATTGGCAACGATCAGGAAGATGCCGATCAGGAAGCCCGCGTCGCCGACGCGATTCATGACAAAGGCTTTGCTGCCGGCCTGCGCCGCAGCTTTCCGGTCATAGTAGAAGCCGATGAGCAGATAAGAACAGACGCCCACGCCCTCCCAGCCCAGGAAGAGGAGGACGTAGTTGTTGCCCATCACCAGCACCAGCATGGCGAAGACGAACAGGGGCATCACCGTGAAATAGCGTGCGAAGCCCCGCTCGTTGTGCATGTAGTTGATGGAAAAAACGGCGATGAGGAAACTGATACTCGTGGTGACGAGCATCATGACCGCGGACAGGGAGTCGATCAGGAAGGCGACATCTACGGTGAGGTCGCCGCTGACCAGCCAGCCGTAGACCACCACCTGGCGGGGAGTCGGATCGAGAAGGACCTGGACGAACACCCACAGCGAGCCCAGGAACGCAAGGAAGATCGACCCGCTCGCCAGCCGTTGTACGACCACCCAGGAATACCGCCCTCCGAACAGGGCGTTGAGGCCGTTGGCAAGCGCTGCGAGGAGCGGGAAGCCCGGAATGAGGGGGACGATGAGGTCGAACACGCTACCCCTGCGTTGCCCCGGCAGATTGGCCTCTGCCACCGTCCTGCACGATCAAGGCCGGAGCGAGGAAATCCGTCTTGCCCTTGTACCACTCGAAGGACGATTGCACTTCCGGCAGTGGTGTCAGCGGCTGATCCCATAAGACAAAGCCGACGCCGGGCACGAACAGATGGAAGTCGCCGGTCTCCGGATCCATGGCGACCAGGTGCACCCATGCGTTGCCGAGGAGCTCCTGGATCGCCGCCTGACGCCCGTAGATCTCGCCCAGGACCGCGGTGCTCGCCTCGACGATCAACTGGAGCCGCATGGGCTCATGAACCTCGACCATCTGCTTGGGCAGGCCGGTGCGGAGGTCGCTCATCGCGCCTTCCATCACCCCGATCAGGCCGTAGACGTTGTGCGGCACCTTGGTGTCGCAGCCGTACTTTCGGTTGTCGACCGTGGAGAAGTAGTACTCCAGATTGATGCCGGCTCCGACCGGCCCCACCGCCAGCAGGATCCTTTCCAGGATCCGGCCGTCCGGGTCCTGGGTGGGATCGTAGGAGATCACGAACGCGCGGCGATCCAGGAACACCCCCTGGGTGATGGAACGTCGCCCGACCACGGCGCAGGCGTTGGTGGCATGTCCCCATTCCGGGCGGACCTGGCTGAGGTCCACGGAGCGGCCTTCGATATGGCGGAGCGACCGCTCGAGGGAAGCATCCTTGGGGGCCGAGGCGAAGCGCCGGCAGCGCTCCTGGGCCGAGCGGGCGCGCGCCTCGTCCAGATCGGCGACGAGGCGGCGCCATTCCTCTCGGTGCGTCGCCGGGCTGTCTTCGATGTCGAAGTAGGTGTACAGCTCGGAGCAGGTATTGTGCTGTGAGCCGACGAACCAGGTGTCGTCGGGGATCTCGATGCCGCGCTCGCGGAGCAGGGAGCGGACCTCCGAGCGGTTCGCCAGGGCGGCAAAGGCGCGCGCGCTGGCCCCGCCATGCTTGCCGCCACACGCCCCGCAATCGTGGGCGGACTCGTGGGGGTTGTTCAGGCTTGAGGAGCCGTGCCCGGTGAAGACCACCAGGCGGGCGAGACCGGAGGTCAGGCCCAGGTTGCGCAGCATCGCCTCCACGCGATCGGCCTGCTCGACGGCGGTGAATCCGAGCGGGGCATGATCCTCAAGCGCCCCGTCCGGCTCGGCTTGCCGGGTGACGGCCAAGGCAGTGCGCACGGGCGGGACGATCTGTCGGTCCACCCGTTGCGAAGCCCTGGCGTAACGGAGAGGAGCGAGGATCTGCCCGAACAGCGGCACCGCCTGGAGGAAGCCGATCAGGTCCAGGAGGAAGTAGGCCGAAACGACGTTGCGCTTGACCTCCCAGTAGGTGTTGTGGACTAGCTCATACCACTTGGCGCGTCTGGTATGCGTCTCGAAGCGCTCCGCCTCGTCCGGGCGAGCGACTTCGTCGACCGTGTGGATGGGGGTAATAACGGGTGGGCACAGGGGCGTCGTGTCGTGGTCGTCCAGGCCGCGGTAGTTCATGGCGACGCCGAAGAAACCGGCCGCCCCGAGCGTCTCGAGTCCGGAGTCCAGCTCTTCAAGGTGGCGGTGGATGGCCTCCTCACGCTCGTCGATACAGAACACAACCTGGGCCCGAGGCCGCGCGTCTCTCGTCTTCCAGCGTCCCCGCCCGCGGTTGCTGGCCAGGGCATTGAGGATCTGCTCGCGATAGTGGTGCTCGTAGGCCACGAGCCAGACCGGGCCGTGCGCCGAGGCGGGGAAAGCGTCCAGGGCGCCGATCAGCCGGTCCCGCTCCTCCGGCGACAGCGACCGGACCTCATCCGCCGTGAGGCCGAGGAACTGGGCCAGGTGAGAGAGCCGCCACGCGCTGCCATGCGCGGTAGGGCCGGATTCTTGTCCCGAGGCGCCGCTCTCGCGGTACATCCAGATCATGTCGGTCAGGGTCTTCCAATGGTCATCCTCCTCACCACCGGACGACGATTTCCCTGCCAGCGCGCGCGCTTGCTGGGCCAGATACTCGGGCAAGTGGCCCAGGTAGAGCTCGCGGCGCACGAAAAACTCGGACAGGTGGGTTCGGAAGTAGTGGTGGAGGCTGTCCACGCTGCCGTCGAGCTGCCAGGTGGTCTTGCACACCTTTTGAATCAGCAGCGTCTCGTAGAACAGCCGCACCGCCAGGTACTGGATCAGGTCGATCGGCTGCACCTGCTGTCTGGGGTACTGGGGGCGATTCGCGCGCCAACTGATCATGCCGGCCCATCCGGGGAGCTGCACGAGCAATCGGCCCAGGTACTCGCCCCAATGTTCTTCCCGGACGCCCAGGTCGTGGAGACGGTGGATGACGGCGTCTTCCGCCAGGGCGGGGAGATGATGAAGCGCGTCCCGCCAGCCGGGGAGGTCCTCGAACTCGAAGGACCGATCCGAGCTCGCGAGGCTTCTCCAGCCATCGTAGAAGCCGAGCGCGCGGCCCGGCATGCGCCAGGCGGCCAGGCCCTCGTCGAGAAAGGCCGCGCAGCGCTTGATCATGTACCGATTGACGCGCTCGCTCAGGTCCTCGCCGGTCAGTTCTTTGAGGAAGTCGCTGTGCGACAGGTCGCGCCCGAGCCGCCGCATCTCCTCGGCCAGGGTCTCCTCGGCGAACTGCAACATCTGGCGCCGTGGGTCCCGTTGGCGGAGCTTCGTCGGCAGGTCGGCGTACTCCGCCTGCTTCTCCTGGAGGGCTACGACGGTCGCCGCGGGTTCGGCCGCCACGGCGGCCCGGCGTATCCGCTCTGCGATGGCGGCGACCCGGAGGGATACAAGCGCCTCCAGGGCTTCGAGCCCCCTTCGGTTCAAACCGGTCGTCCCCAGGTCGTGGAGGACGATCCAGCAGAGATGGGCCGCTTCCAACGCCGGGACGTCGTCGCTCTCCGTGCTCTCCTGCAGATGGGCCAGTTCGGTCTCGACAACGGCCTGAATGGCGGCCCTGAGCTCGGGGGTCAGGGGGATGGGGGGGCCTCCCCATCGCTCCAGGTGCCGAAATTGCTCATGCAAAAGCTCCGGCACGCGGTCCGGATCCTGCTCCTGAAAGTGCTGAGGATTGGTGGGCGAGAACGGGTCCTCGAGGCCGTAGCTGGCCAGGCAGGCGTGCCAGAGGGAGAGGAGCGCGTAGGCTTCCGGATTGTTCCCGAAGTGGCTCGCGATGGTGCTGAAGGTGCCGCGGAGGCCGAAGTGCCGACGCGCCAGCTTCTTGAGCAGACCGGCCTCCTCGCGAAGCCAGATCCGGCGGACCTCGTCGCGCCCCACGGCGCCGTCGAAAGCGCCGTCAAACTGGCGATCGATACACCCCAGATAGCCTTCCCACCGATCGGCCGGAATCGCCAGACCCTTGAGCCGGCTCTCTACCGCGTCGCCATGGGGAGCGTGGGGGCCTTCTTTGACCTGCCTGGCAACCTCTGCGCGCAGCCACCCGGGCACGTCCAGGTTGGTATGGGCCTGCATCCAATCCGACAGCGTCCACGTAAGGCCCACACGATCCAAGCTGCGCGCGAGCTCGGCCGCGGCCTTGCCCAGCACGGCCGCGCGCGCCTCAGCCGGGACATCGCCGCGGAAGCGTCGAGTCGCATCCCGCTCGTACACCTCGAAGCGCAACCGGGCGGGATCGACCGCTTCGATGCCGTGGAGCAGGTGGATGCGGCAGACCGCCTCGATCTCGATCGGCCGCCCCCCCACGATTGCAAGTCGTCCCCCTTCCGACAGCGAGGGACGGCCTTTCATGGCCACGCGGATGTCCTCGTCCGTGATTCGCCCCGATGCATAGAACCGGCGGTACTCCTCATTGGGCAGGTAGCTGCGGCCACCCAGCACGCGCTGGCCTTCGGCGAGCGCCTCCTCGAAAGGCAGATGTTGCAGACCGTGCAGGGTATTGTGATGAATGAACGTGGACATCGGTCCCTGGCTGGACAACAGGTGACTGACATGGTCCACCTCGTGCTTGAGGTGGTGGCGCATCTCGCCGGTGATGCTCAGGAGCACCTGCATCTTCTTAACCTTTACCTAAAGAGGGCCGTCATCTGGGTGAGCGTCGTGTTCATGAGTCCCAGGGCCAAGCTGGGAAAGAGGCCCAGAGCGACCATCAGCACCGCCAGCGGCACGACCGCCACCAATTCTCGCCGGTCCATGTCCTTCAAGTCGGCCCATTTCGGATTCAGCGGGCCCATGAACATTCTCCCGATCACGCGCAGGGAGTAGGCGGCGGTGACCAGGATGCCCGCGCCGGCGATGACGGCGTACAACCCCCAGCGCTGGAATGCCCCCACCAGCACGTGGAACTCGCTCACGAACTGGGCCAGCCCGGGCAGGCCCATTGACGCCAGCAGGGCCAGCGACATCAGCACGGAATACGTCGGCGCGCGCGCCATCAGCCCCCCGAACTCGGTCATCTCTCGGGTGTGTGCGCGTTCGTAGATCACGCCCACGAGGAAGAACAGCGCCCCGGTGATGATGCCGTGCGTCAGCATCATCATCAAGGCTCCGGTAAAGCCGATGGTGTTCAGCGCGGCGATGCCGACCAGGACAAAGCCCATGTGGTCGATGGACGAAAAGGCCACCATCGCTTTCAAGTCCGTTTGCCGCCAGGCGAGGAGGGCGCCGTACATGATGTTGACGAGCCCGATGATCATCAGAAACGGCGCAAACCACTCGAGGCCCAGCGGCAGGAGGCCGCTGACGCGCATGAGACCGTAGGCCCCCAGCTTCAGCAGGAGACCGGACAGGACGATGCTGACCGGCGTCGGGGCTTCCACGTGGGCCAGGGGCAGCCAGCCATGCAACGGAAAGGCGGGAATCTTGACCGCAAACCCGAGGAAGAATGCAAGGAAGGGGAGGATCTGGAACGCCTGGTCCCAACCGTCCCGCGCCCGCGCCTGCATCAGCTCCTGCATGTTGAAGGTGTGTGCGTCGGGCTTGAGGTAGACGGCGATGATGCCCAGGAGCATGAAGATGGACCCGGCCAGCGTATACAGGAAGAAGCTCATGGCGGCCGCGTCCCGCCTCTCTCCACCCCACAGCCCAATCAGGAAGAACATCGGCACCAAGCTGACTTCCCAGAACACGTAGAACAGGAACCAGTCCTGGGATACGAAGACTCCCAGGATCGCGAGTTCGAGCAGCAAGAACCACGCGAAATACGCTTTGACGCGTTCGGTGATGCCGAGGGACGCGATGATGGCCACGAGACCCATCAAGGTTGTCAATAGGACCAGTGGGAAGGACAGGCCGTCGACGCCCAAGGCGTAGGTCATGCCTAGCTCGGGGATCCATTCGCGCTGCTCGGTAAATTGGAGCGCGGCGGTGGTTCGATCGAAGCTGTATAACAAACTCCAAGCAAGGACGAGAGAAAGCGTCGCGCAGGCGAGCGCGACGCCCTGGATCAGCTTTAGGTTCTGTCTGGGCAGGAACAAGACAATCACGACGCCCGCGAGCGGGATCCAGGTGATCATGCTCAGGATGGGCATACGCTTATCCTCTCAGGGTTCTGGCCCTGCCACGCCGTTCACGCTCGACTATGCGCTCTTGACTAAGGCCGAGACGGGTTGATGGGTGGCGTGGCGGAGGTGATCCAGCCCCCTCCTTTCTACCCGGCCGCCCTCGCGGACATACTCCGCCTCCCAATCTTCCAACCGCTCCACCACTGTGTGATCCACGAAGTGGCATTCGCCGAAATCCAGGACCACGGCCTTCCCGGGCGGGATCTTGTCCAGCTGCCCCCTCACGCCCACGAAGTTGCCGAAACCGAGCGCTCGCCTGAACTTCACGACGATCGTCCCGGTTGAGGTGTCTTCCGAGACCTCCATCGCCGGGCGGAACAGGTTCCCGAGTGGGGTACCTCGGACGACCGCGGTCACCAGGCCGATCAGGACGCCGGAGACGACACCGACCAGGAGGTCCTCCGCGACCACGATGATGGTCGTGGCCAGCATGAAGAGCAGCTCTTCCTTGCCGATGTGCAGGGCGTGGACGAACTGCCTGGGGTGCGCCAGCCGGAACCCGACCACCACCAGGATGCCCGCCAGCGCCGCCAGCGGGATCATCTCCAGCGCGCCGGGCAGGAGCCCCACGAACAGCAGCATGAAGACGCCGTGGAAGAAGTTGGACCAGCGCGTCTTGGCCCCATTGAAGATGTTCGCGGAGCTGCGCACCACCTCGGCGATCATCGGCAGCCCGCCGACGAGGCTCGAGAGCAAGTTGCCGGCGCCCTTGCCGAGGAACTCCCGGTTCATGTTCGAGCGGCGCTTGTACGGATCGAGCTTGTCGATCGCCGCGGCGGTGAGCAGCGACTCCAGGCTCGCCACGAAGACGTAGGCGATGATCCAGCGAATCGAGCCGCCGGTGAAGATTTTGGAGAAGTCGGGGCTCGTGAAGCCGCCCAGGAGACCCCCCTCGGGAAGGTCGAGCAGGAGCTTCGGGTCGAGCCGGCCGAGGTTGAAGGCGATCCCGAGGATCACGCCGACGATCGCCGCGACGAGCGGCGCGGGGACGAACTTCGCCACCATGGTCAGCATGGGCCACACGATCATGATCAAGATGCTGACCATCCCAATGATCGTGGGATAGAGGTTGAAGTGCGTCAGGCTGCTGGGGATCGCCAGGATCGGGTTCAGCCCGTGGAGGACCGGGAACTCCGCGGGGATGACGCCGTGCGCCGGATCGATCGCCACGCCCAGCGCGACGTGGATCTGCCGCCCCATGAT
>JACCZL010000453.1 GCA_013695975.1 Chloroflexota bacterium | reverse complement strand
GATCCAGACGATGTTCCGCACGTTGGCGCCTAACCTCTACATGCGGCCGATCCTCAAGCTCAAGAGCAGAGACGTGGTGGTCTTCGCGTCCAGCCCGCCCGAGCCGGTGTTCGTGGGGGAGCCGGGCGTGCAGACTGTGTCAGTGCGCATCCCGGCCCACCTCCTCGCCGAGCGTTCCTACCAGGCTAAGGTGCGGCTGATCCTTGATGACGGCCAGACTCGCAGCGCCCTAAACCAGGATAAGGACCTCGGCTTCCGCGTGTACGGCGAGGGCGAGCGGAGGGATGCGAGTGCGCGCATTCCCTGGAGGCGATCAACCCGACCCGGGCTCGTGGCACCGCGTCTGGACTGGAGCTTCTCCGCTCAGCGTGCGTCGGTCGAGGCTTAGCATGAGGCTGTGGCGGTGAGGCGGCGTTGTGGCTGACCCCGCCGGGGCGGATGTCTGGGTCGTCGAGCCGCGGGCAATGGGCGCGGGCGCGCGGGTGCGTGAGGTCTGGCGCTATCGTGGGTTGCTGGTGTATTTCAGCCGGCAGATTCTGCTCGATCAGGTTCGCCAGTCGCCCCTGTCCTGGCTGTGGCTGATCCTGCGCTCCGGTGCGCCCATCGTCGTCACCGCCTTCGTCTTCGGCGAGGTCGCTCGGTTCGGGTCCGGCGAGGTGCCCTACCTGCTCTTCCTGATCGTCGGGATGACGGGCTGGAACCTATTCGAGTTCTCGCTGTTGGCGGCGACCAGGTCGATGAGCCAGCATTCGCGCCTACTGACGCGGGTGTACTTCCCGCGTCTCATCCTGCCCGTCGCCAGCACGGCTGAGGGTGTCCTGCGCTTCGGTGTCCTCGCCCTGCTCGTGTTAGTCGTGCTCCTCTATTACCTGGTGACGCAGGGGCGTTGGTATGTGCAGGCGCGTCCGGAGCTGCTGCTTAGCCTGGCAGCCGTCCTCTTGGCCTGGCTGTTTGCAGTGGCCCTGGGCCTCTGGACCTCCGCCCTCGACGCGCCGTCGCGCGACGTCCGCTACTCCGTCCGCTACTTCCTGCGCTTCTGGTTCTTCCTGACGCCGGTCCTGTACCCGCTGTCGCTGGTCCCCGAGCGTTGGGAGTGGCTGATCTGGCTCAACCCGATGACCGGCATCGTCGAGACTTTTCGCTGGTCATTGCTCGGCGTGGGCGAGCTCAGCCTGCCGAGCCTGGCCGCCTCGCTGGGACTGCTGGTGATCGTGGGCGTCGGCGGGCTGCTGTTCTTCGGTCGCGCCGAAGCCAGCCTCCTCGACTCGCTCTAACGCCCGCCACGCGATGAAGAGAAGTGTTAGCTGAGCTACGGCTCGAAGGCCGTTGGCTCGACTGACACTTCGCCACCCAGCGACGTGAACGGATACGCCCGGTAGCGGGCGGCTCGCATGCCGCGCCACCGCATCGACTGTTCCCAGGCGACCGTGCCGTCCGCCCGAACCTCCTGCACGAGCGCCGGCTCGTCGGGCGCGACCCGCCAGCCGAAGTTGACGACGGTGTTGCCGTTGGGCAGCCGTACCACGTTGCTCACTTTGTCGGAGAAGAGCTCGGGCATCGGGACGTACTCCCAGACCTTGCGTGCCGTCATCGCGCCGAAATCCAGCTCCAGCTCGAGCACCCGTGAGAACTCGCCCTCCGGCCGGTAGTTGCCATTGTCGAACAGCAGGATCCGGCCGTTCGGCAGTTCCACCACGCTGTGCTGGCCCCAGAAGCGGTCGGCCGGATTCGGGAAGCTGAAGCTGCTGTCCGGCCCTCCCAGCTTCCACTCGATCGTCCCGGAGCCGGGCGAGAGCGAGATGACCTGATCGAGGTGGCGCATGGAGATGACCACGTTGCTGCGCGCCCCGATGTTCATCGCGTTAGCGTGGGTCCAGTCCACGTCCTCCCGGATCTTCCAGCCGGTCCATTGCTGAGGACGCTGCGTCGCGTCGAGGGTCTCGAACGCGTTCCAGACCTCTGCTTCCGCGTCGGTCTCGCGGTCGATGACGTGGAGGGTGTCGCCGACCACCGAAACGTCTGGTGGGCCGCCGTTGCGGCTGTCGTCGATCGGCCGAGTCTCGGCCCCGAGGTAAAGCAGGCGTCCGTCCGCTTGCTCGATGAGCTCGTGGTGCGGGCGCGACGCCGCCCCACCCTCGGATCGAAATCGCCAGACCACCCGCCCGTCCGGCGTGATCTCGTCGACGCTATGATAGGCGGCGATGTACAGGAGGTTACCGTTCGCCCGCCGAATGATCGGGTAGGCGCTGGTCTCGGGCGCGGGAACCGGATACTCGGGAGGCGTCAGGTAGTACCAGACGACGTGTCCCTGCTGGTCAACCGCCGTCAGGTAGCGGCTCTTGTCGACGTTGGCCGTCGGGGGCACGAACGGCCCGATACTCGGCCAGTCCATCATGACCAGCGGGAAGCTGGCCTGACCACGCTGATCGGCCACGTAGTTGCGGAGCTGATCCGGCAGTGGGCCGGTCGTGAGCTCGGCCGTGGATACGGCCGCTGGACAGCCGATGCCGTCGAGGGCGAAGGCGCGGACCTGGTAGACCGTCTCCGCTCGCAGCCGAACGATCGGCACTTGATGGGTCGTGCCGTCCATGGTCGTCGGCGTGCGGAGCCAGCCAACGTCGTCGTTGCCGTACTCCAGGTACACCGGCGCGGCATCAGCGAGCTGGACGGTCGCATCGGCGATGAGCGCGTTGCTCGGGCGGCGCTCGACTGCGAGGCGCGACCCCTCCGAGGCCCTGGCAGCCGGACAGGCCGGCTGGGCGTCAGTGGTTCCCGACAGAAGGTACAGACCGGCCACCATCAGGGTGGCGAAGGGTACGCGCCGCGACAACGACATCAGGCACTCTCCAGGAGGCAGGGCGATGCTCGGCCCCGGTGACGATCAGGGTGTATCAAGCAGCCCATGAATCGGCGATCGTTCATGGGCCAGCCGGTGCCGACCGATCGACGGTGAAGACGTCAAGCTTGCCGTTGCTGTCACCGGCGACGAGGTTGCTGGCCTCCGACCAGAAGGCGACGAGCCGGCCGTCCGCGCTGAGCGTCGGGCTGTAGCTCGCGCCGTCGCTCGCGGTCCCATCGGCGGCCAGGCTGACGTGCTCGACCGCGCCAGTCTGGCGGTCCCTCACGAATACGTCGAGGGCGCCGTTCGTGTCGTCCGGAACGAGGTTGCCGGCCTCCGACCAGAAGGCGAGGAGCCGGCCGTCCGCGCTGAGCGTCGGGTTGTAGCTCGCGCCATTGCCCTCGGCCCCTTGATCGGCCAGGCTGATGCGTTCGAGCGCGCCGGTCTGGCGATCCTTGACGAACACATCCGGGACGCCGTTGGTGTCGCCCGGGACCAGGTTGCTGGCCTCGGACCAGAAGGCGACGAAGCGCCCGTCCCCACTGATGTGCGGGTTCCAGAAGCTATCGCCGTCGCCCTGGGCTCCGTCCGCGGTCAGGCTGACCCGCTCGACCGCGCCGGTCAGACGATCCTTCACAAAGACGTCGGGTACGTCGTTGGTGTCGCCTGGGACCAGATTGGCGGCGAAGGAGCCGAACGCGACGAACCGGCCGTCCGCGCTGATCGATGGCGCGACGCTGTCGGCGATTCCCTCGGCGCCGTCGGCCGCGACGCTGACACGTTCGAGGGCGCCACTCTGGCGGTCCTTGACAAAGATGTCATAGCCGCCGTTGGCGTACGACTGATTCGTGTCGTCCGGCACCAGGTTGCCCGCCTCGGACCAGAAGGCGACGAACCGCCCGTCGGCGCTGAGGGCGGGGCGATGGCTGCCGTCGTTCCCGTCGCGGCCGTCCGCCGCCATGCTGACCCGCTCGACCACCCCAGTGAGGCGGTCCTTGACGAAGATGTCGCTGCTCCGATTGGCATCGCCCGCGACCAGGTTGCTCGCCCGCGACTCGAACGCGACGAGCTGCCCGTTGGCGCTGAGGACGGCGTTGAGGCTGGGACCGTTACCCGCCGTGCCATCCGAGGCGACGCTGATGGCCTCCAGCGCGCCGCTCTGGAGGTCCTTGACGAACACGTCGAGGGTCCCGTTTGAGTCGCCGGGCATCAGATCACTCGCCCCGGACCAGAAGGCCACCAGCTCGCCGTACGCGCTCAGCGCCGGGCCGTAGGCTCGGTAGAGCTCGCCGGTCGGGCGGTCGGCGGCGGCGCCGATCCGCTCGATCCGCGGCCCCGCCTGAGCGGCGACGCCGGCATCCCCTGGTCGCGCCAGGCCAAGCAGGGTGACCACGAGGCAGGAAGCAAGCACGCGCGCCAGCGCAGTGGCGCGCCGATCGAGCGTAGGGCGCTTGCATCGGTATAGGGAGGCCCGAGACCGGCGCACGGTCATCATCGCCCGCCCACCGCGGCCAGGCCGGTGAGACCGGTCGGCTCGACCTGCAGCTCGCCGCCCAGCGTCGGCCATGGATAGGCTCGGTAGCTGACCGTGCGCACCCCGGGCAGCCGCGGCGTCAGCTCCCAGGCCGCCGTGCCGTCCGGCCGAGCCTCGACGATCACCGGCGGCTGGTCGGGGCCATCGCCGCGGAAGCCGAAGTTGACCAGGGTGTTGCCGTTGGGCAGGCGAGTGGCGCTGCTGAGCCGGTGGGCGTAGACATCCGCTTGCGGGCGGTACTCCCAGACCTTGCGCGCCGTCATCGTCCCGAAGTCGAGCTCCAGCTCGAGCGCCCGCGAGTACGGGCCCTCCGGCCGGAAGTTGCCGTTGTCAAACAGCAGGATATTGCCGTTGGGCAGCTCGGACGCGGTGTGCTGGCCGTAGAATTGGTCGGCGGGATCTGGAAAGGTGAAGCTGCTGTCCGGGCCGCCCAGGCGCCACTCGACGGTCTCGAAGCCGGGGGAAAGGGAGATCACCTGGTCGAGATGGCGGAACGACAGGAGCAGGTTGCCCCGCCGTCCGAAGTAGATCGCGTTGGCGTGGGTCCACTCCCAGATGGAGGGCATATCCGCCTCGACGCGGTCGAGGTGGCGCCAGCGATCGGGAACGCGCGGGAAGGGATCGAAGGCGTCGAACGTGCTCCAGGCTTGCTTCCATTCGCGGGTGTCCAGATCCAGGACATCCAGCGTGTCACCCCAGACCCGCCAGATCGACGGGCCGCCGTTGGCGGTGTCGTCGATCACCCGCTCCTCGACGCCGATGAACAGCACCCGGCCATC
>JACCZL010000443.1 GCA_013695975.1 Chloroflexota bacterium | reverse complement strand
GGCTGGAGCCGGCCGAGCGCTGGGCGAGCTGGGACCGTGCCCCCTGGCGCGCGGACGACGACTACGCCGTCTCGGTGCATCGACGCTTGGAATAGAGGGGTCAGCGCAGGGTGCTGGCCAGGAGCTTCTCGAGGGCGCCATGATGGGCACGGTAGTCTGCCTGGCTCCGTCGGATCACGGCGTGGGCCTCGCCGCGGCCGTAGACCGTGGTGATCTCGACCTGGTTCGTCGTCGAGCCGGGCGCCTCCTTGTAGGTCAGGAAGTAGTGGGTCAGCCGCTCGATCACGTTGATCGGGCACCCCGGCAAGTCGGTCAGGCCACCATAGACGGCGTCGTTCTGCAAGACGGCGATGATCTTGTCGTCAGCCTCTTCGCCGTCGATCATTCGAAAGCCGCCGATCGGGATCGCCTGCAGGAGAATGTCGCCGTGCGAGATCGGCCGCTCGGTCAGGACGCAGATGTCGAGCGGATCCCCGTCACCGACGATGCCTGAGCGACCGGTCCGCTCCATGCAACGCTCGGCGACCTGCTCGGCGCAGAGCGTCTGCGGGATGAAGCCGTACAGGGCCGGGCAGATGTTTGAGTATTTCTGCGGGCGGCTGACCTGAAGGTAGCCGCTCAGCTTGTCGGCCTCGTACTTCACGGCGTCGGTCGGGACGATCTCGATGTAGGCGGTCACGACCTCGGGCGCATCGTCGCCGATGAAGACGCCGTGCCAGGGGTGGGCGCGATACAGGCGGCCCATCGGGTCTCGGCTGGGGTCCAGGTGGTCTTCGATCACGGTAGCTACCTCAAAGCGCGGCGGAAGGGTGGGGCCACCCGAAGGATAGCAAGCGCGTGCCGACGGGCCGCCCGAATCGGGCCTGAAACCGCGGCCACAGCCGCGGCAGCGCGACCAGCTTGCCCACGATCGCCAGCATGGTCACCGCGAGCGCGATCCCGAGTAGCGAGCCGTCCAGAAGGGCGGCGGCAGCCGTCGATCGGTCAACCCAGGATGCGTGCCAGCGTCGCCCGAAATCCCTTGCTCGGTCGCCGAGCCCGGCCGCGCGATGGCTCGGCCGCGCGGACGCTCGGTGGCGCCGGCTCGAGGCCCGGCTTGGGCGCCTCGGCCGGAGCGGCCAGGTACTCCTCCACGCGCTCCGCGAACCGGTCCGCGGCGAACTGTCCCCAGGGCTCCACTGGGGACCATGCTTGCCCTCGCCTCGGACGAAAGGCGTTCGGGCCGTGGCCGCAGATCGTCTTGACGACGTGCCAGCCGAGCATTCGATAGCTCTCGAACTGGGACTCGCCGTAGAACTGGTCCCCGAGCGGCTCCTGGGGGAAGGCCGGGCTGGCGCGGGAATACTGGGCCACGTCGCTCGGCTCGTTCCCGACCAGCGTCGGCTTGACGTAGATCAGGCGGCCATCGGTATCCTTGCCGTCGACGCAGGAGTAGCGGATCGTGCCGACCGCGCAGTACTTGCCCTCCTGTGCGCGGACGGAGTCCTTGTGATGGATCCGGATCCCGTCGGGGAACTCGATGGGGATCCCGAGGTCGATCCTGATCTGGCGGACCGAGCTGCTCAGGGAATCGAAGCGATAGCTCGGATCGGTCGTTGCGTCGATCACCACGATCAGGTGGCAGCGCCGGAGGATCATTTCGTACAAGCCGAAATTCTCGAAGTGGCCACCGTCCGACAGGTAGACGTACGGGCTCGTGTTGTCGGTCCGGCCGGCGGCCTCCGCGATCAGCGGCTTGACCCAGGGCGCCGGATAGGCATCGTCGAACTCTTCCCGTCGCGGGTTGCCGAGCCACCAGCCCAGGCGGACGTTGAAGAGGGTCATCAACAGCGAGACGATCGGCGACGAGTTGTAGCCCATGTTGGGGCTCGCCGCGGCGCCGGAGATCGTCACCGCGGTGCCCAGCGAGACGCCCGGCCTCCCGCCGTAGTACCTCTTGCGGTCGTCCGCACCCTCCTCGAGCTTGCGATAGCCGACGTCGTAGTTGCCGGCGTGGAGCGGCGTGATGGTAAACGGCTCGGCCTTGCGCTCCTGCCAGGCCAGCCGGTCGCCGCCGACGAGGTTGAGGGCGATATTGACGACGTGGAGCAGCTTGTGGCGGCGAGAACCGGTGGTCGTGCCCGGCCAGAGTCTGGCCATCGAGACGTCGTCATCCGGGTCGAACCTGGTGAAGAGGTTGGGGCGTCGACGGGCCTTCGCCCGCGCCGCCCCGAGATACGTCCGAATGAGACGGTTGCGATACATCGAGTGGAGCGAGAATTTGTTGACGTCGACCGAGTACGACATCACCAGCCCGATCAGGAAGGCCAGGCCGGCGAGGGCCAGGACGAGCCGGAAGGGTGAGCAGTACATCGTCTCGACGTGGCGGAACGGGTCTTCCGGAACGAAGTCCGGCGGCCCACAGGTGGAGGTGGTCTCCGGCGACCAGGCCTGGAGCCCCGCAATCGCCGTGCTGGTGCCAAGCGACAGCAGGACGACCAGCAGGGCGGCAAACGTGGGGGCCGCGAGCTTCACCAGGTAGTCGAGCGCTGTCGTCCGCTTGCTCGGCGGTACCCCCTTGTCGTCGGTCGCCCGCGTCTTGGCGCTCGACCCGAGCACCAGCGTGATCAGCCCGGAGACGGTGACGCCGAGCGACGCGGCGATGCCGGGCACCCAGGAGAGGGCGTCCGGTCCGAAGAGGACCAGGCCGCTCAGCACGATCCAGGCGACGTTGGCGATGAAGAGCGAACCGCCGAAGCGGGCCCACCATTCGAGGTCCGGCTCGGTCACCACCGAGCTCGACAGGCCGAGCAGGACGGCCAGCGCGAGCAGGAAGAGCGAGATGAACAGCGGGACGGCGAGCCAGACGTACAGCGACGGGAGCAGCGGGTTGTCGGCAGGAGCGCCGATCGGCAGCCGCGAGATGCCCCAGATGGCGACCGCGCCCAGCGGCGTGGTTGCCAGGATGAGGACGAGGCTCAACCGACGCCCGTCGTGGGTGTGGTCGGGCTGCGCACTCGGAGGCCGCGGCCCGCCGGCCGATTCGGCTTGGCCACGGGATCGGCGCCGACGATACTCGAACCAGCCGACAGCGCTGAGACTGGCCCCGACGAGGGAGAAAATCACCAGGATGAGCCCGCCGGGCAGCATCGTCATGCGTTGCGCGGCCACGGCGTTCCGGTAGAGCGCCCAGGCAGTTATGAAGAGGACGGCGGCCCCGAGCCACCAGAGCAACGAACGGGTCCAGACGCGGCGACCGTGTTCCTGAGAGTGGGCGTCCCAGGGCAGGTTGCGCCCCAGGTAGATGATTGCCTGCATCGCCAGGACCTCGGCCACCAGGAGGGTTCCTCCAAGCAGCCAGAGTATCCATTCGCGCGGTGGCGTCAAGCTCACCAGCGAGACCCACAGTCGGGGAATCGCCAGCATGGCCAGCAGCAAGGGAACCAGGACGAGCCAGTTCAGGGTCAGGTTGCGAACGTAGGTTGCCACGACGGTCCAGGTGTCCGCGGAGAGCAGGCCCAACTTGGGAGTCAGGTAGTTGCTGTACTCACGCAGGTGAGAGAGCGTCTCGGGCTCGGGCGTAAGCTGCGACCTCGGGCGGGCGTTGAGCTTGTCGATGACCCGTCGCAGCCCACTCCGGCCCGACCGGTCCCGCTCGTCCTCGCAGTCTTCCCCGTGGATCCAGGCGCTCAGCCAGCCTCCGGTGTACCCACCGCCGGAGACCGTCGACAGGTAGTCAAACTGGTCGAGGAGTCCATGCCAGGCGAGACCCTGCAGCACGCCGAGATTGAAGGTAGCGCTGCGGACACCACCGCCTGAGAGACAGAGCGCCGTGCGCTTCGACTTCAGCCCGTGGATGTGCCCGTAGATGCGACCGAGATGCTCCCTGTGTGACGCCGGATGCTCCAGGTTGCAGGCGACTCTTTCATGCTCGTGGGTCGGCCGGCTCCCCGGACAGCCGGGGTTTGGGCCGGCGTGGAGCGTGGCGCATTCGGCCTCGAGCGCCTCGCAGACGCAGAGCGCGGTCGAGGGAGGCATCGCCGGATCTCGACGCCACCAGCTCCTGATCCAGACCGCTCCTCCCAGGAGCGTGTAGGCCGCCCCCGCGGCGATGAGGACGAACTTCGGAATGGCGCACACCCGGGCGAGTGCGGCCCAGAAGTCGCTGACCGCGCCTCCCAGCATCACGAGCAAGGCGACGTTCTCGACGATGTCGAGCGCCCCGGCCAGCACGATCCCCCGGGCAAGCGGCGTTCCGAGCAGGCCGCCCGGCCAACCCTGCGCTCGCAGCAGGTTCGCCGTCAGCAGGCATCCCAGGCCAAGGAACGTGGCGTACAGCAGGACAAAGAGATAGTCGAGCCAGGTGTCCCTGATCGCACGGTCACGGAGACCCTGCCGGTCCCACGACCTGACGATGGCGTCGGCATCCGTCGCGCTGACGGCGAGCTCGAGCGAGACGATGCCCCACGGCGCCTCGGGCGTCGCATAGGCCCGGCCGGCCAATCGCGCCGGCTCGACCGCCCAGAGCCACAGCACGGCCAGCGCCAGCAGCAGGAGCAGCCACCGGAAGGCCGCCGTCCGAAACGGCTCACCCACGAGGAACCACACCTCCGCCCTCCCCGCCGTCATCGCCGACCCCGGCGACGGCTGGCCGCCATTGTAGGCAGGATGCCCCCTGCTATAAAGCGCCGGCGCCCCCGGCAGAGGCCGCCACTATCTCTAAACGTCCGGACGTCACCTGATTCCGGCGTTTGCCTTCACGGCGACCGCCCAAGGCGCGAGCGGGTGCGGGCAGCAATCCGCAACAGCAGGCTGGTCTTCCCGCCGCGGCGGATCACGGTGAACCTAGCCCCGGCCGAGCTGCGCAAGTCCGGGTCGCTGCAAGACTATCGATCAGGATATGATGTCTACGTCAGTCCAGCGCAGCGTCACCGCGGCGGAGGTGCCATCCTGGACAGATTCCCGTCGGCATCCCGCTCGCGTCCGAACAGATCGTCGCCGATGTCGGGAGCGTCCTGTTCCTGTGCGAGCTGTCGCTGCACGGCGGCCTCCGCCACCTGCAGGGCGTGCTGCCGATGGTTGGGCTGACGCGCGATCGGGGGATGCGGACGATCTGCGTGCCGGCCGCCGACGCGGCCGGCGCCTTCGCGGGCTTCGGTCGTGAGCGGCCCACCCGGGTGACGCATTTCTCAGATGCACGTGCCCCCCTGTGCCACCATGGCCGACATCGGGACGGGGCTGTCGCCGACAGAAGGGGAGCGGCGCGGTGTCTGACGGGGCAGGCGGTCCCAGTGACGACACGACGCCGGTCTCCGCCGCGACCCGCAAGCAGACGATCTGGGACCAGCATCCGACCGCCTTGGGAAGAGTTGACGGACAGGTCCTCGCGTCACCGCTGCCGCGTCTCACCGAAAAGGCGTCGCGCCGCGCGTTCATTCGAGTGAGGCGC
The DNA here is from genome assembly GCA_013695975.1 of Chloroflexota bacterium. Lineage (GTDB taxonomy): Bacteria > Chloroflexota > UBA6077 > UBA6077 > JACCZL01 > JACCZL01. The sequence continues at coordinate 1,437 of JACCZL010000443.1, read as the reverse complement.
TGGAGCGACGAAGGTGGGCCGCACGGTCGGCGGGCGCGAATTGGGGAGGTGGCCGATGCGAGTGCGTATCCTGGCCGGCTGGTGGCTGGCCGGGTGGCTGACGCTAGCGACCCCGGCCGCGGGGGTTGCCCAGACGTTCCCCGACTACGATCCGAGCTTCGGGCCGCCGACCGGCTGGACCGGACGGACGTTCACGCTCAGCCAGGACTATCCAGCGCAGCTCCCCCCGCCGGAGACCCGCCCGTGGGAGGCGATCGACTTCCGCCAGGATGCGCTCGGGTACCTGCGGGCAGTGCTCAGCTACGCCCTCGAGGGCAACACGGATATCGACTTTGACGTCGCGCGCAACCCGGTGCGGACCTGGTACCACACACCCTGGCTCCATCCCGGCTGCTTCGGCCGCGAGTTCGTGGGCGGCCTCACGCGCGAGCGACGCTCGCGGGCCGGGGAGCTCCATCCGGCTCAGACGAGCGGCGCGGACAACTGGGCGGTGGGCTTCTACAACCCGCCGGGCGGGTACGCCGTGGGGCGGGTCTGGAAGACGGCGACGGGCCGGCCCGACCCAGCCGCCGCGAGCTTCCCGCCCGGCACCGTCAGCTTCAAGCTGCTCTTCACCACGGCCACGCCGGCCCAGGTCCCGTTCCTCGCTAACACGCTCGAGTGGGATGCGAACATCTATCCCGAGACCGGGGCGAACCCGTGCCCGGCCGGCCAGCCGCCCGCCCCGCGCAGCAACGCGGCCGTGCGCCTGCTCCAGATCGACGTGGCCGTGCGCGACGACCGGGCCGGCCCAACCGGCTGGATCTTCGGCACCTTCATCTACGACGGGAGCGCGCCGGGCGCGCGCGTCTGGGACCGGCTCGTGCCGGTCGGCCTGACGTGGGGCAACGACCCAGGGGTCACCGTGCGCATGCGTGATCCGGGCGCCTTCGCCAACCCGGCCCTGATGCAGAGCATCGTCAACGAGCAGCTCCTCGAGCCGAACGTCGTCGGGACCGATCGCGCCCGCGTGCGGCACCTCGGACTCGGCGGCCGCCTGAACGGCCCCGTCGACAACCCGATCTCCTCGTGCATCTCGTGCCACGGGCGGGCCGCCAGCCCGGACCTGCCGCTGGTCCCGAACGTCCAGGGGCCGGCCAACTACACCGAGGATCTGCTCGGGCGCTTCTTCGAGAACGTGCCGGGCGGGGCCGGCCCGGTGCCGGGCGATTCCCGGATCCGCCTGGACTACTCCCTCCAGCTCGCGACCGGCCTCGAGAATTACTGCCGCGTCAATGCCTGCCAAGCGCCCCCGGGTCCATCGCCCAATCCGGTTGCCGTTCCGGCAAGCCCGGCGCCCGTTCCCACCGCCGCGCGCGCGGCGGTGCCGTCGGTGAATCGCGAGGGTGGGGCGGAGCTCGCCACCGCGCCGGGCGCGTTGCCCGGGACGGGCAGTGC
>JACCZL010000055.1 GCA_013695975.1 Chloroflexota bacterium | reverse complement strand
GGTGTGGCCCGCCGAGGGCGTGGCTTCGACATGCGGGTGCTGGCCTACGAGCCGTTCCCCGACCCCGCGTTTGTCCAGGCCCACGAAGTCGAGCTGGTCTCGCTCGAAGACGTGTTCGAGCAGAGCGACTTCCTCTCGCTCCACCTCCCGCTCTCGCCCGACACGGAGAAGCTGGTCGACGCCGAGCGCCTGGCCCTGATGAAGCCGACCGCCTACCTGATCAATACCGCCCGTGGCCGCCTGGTCAACGAGGACGCGCTCTACGACGCCCTCCGGGCGGGTCACATCGCCGGCGCGGGCCTTGACGCCTGGTCGGCCGAACCGATGACGGACTCTCGCTGGGCCGCCCTCGACAACGTCGTGATGACGCCCCACAGCGCCCCCGCCACCGATGGCGTCTGGCAAGCCGGCTGGGCGATGGTCTCCGAGATCGTCCTGGCCGTCCTCCGCGGCGATCGCCCGCGGGGCCTGCTGAACCCGGAGGTCTGGGAGCGGAGGCGAGGCTGAGGGCGAGCCACGATCGGCGTGCCGTCGGCACACGCCGCGCAGGCTTTGCTTGTGATCTACCCCCCGTCGCCCTGAGTGGGCTTTCCGCTTGCTCCATGCTGCCCGGAGGAGGCGATGATGGGACACATTCAGCCCCATCAACCCAATCCGGATCGTGCCGAAGGGGAAGGAGGCCGATCATACACCGGGCCACTAAGACGTCACTGGCAGATACCTCAACTGATCGACGTACTCATCGGGGTCTGAGGCACCCGAGATGATCGCTAGCTCGTCGATGGTCGCTCGGATCGACATCTCGTCGTTCAAGACGAGAATACCGGGCACGTGCCGTCCGGCAGCGAGGTGTGCCTTCAGGTGACCAGGCATTGAGGCGCGATTGTTCGTGACGAGGATGAAGCCGTGCGCCTGGCACCACAACAAGATGTCGGGGTCTAGAGTGCCTCGCCCGGGCGCAGCCGGGTCGCCGACGGCCCAGACGACGATGTCGGGCCAGCGCCCATTGACGCCATCGCGCAACGCATGACCAACGTGCTCATCCAACAGGTATTGGATGGCGCTCACTGCACTCCGGATTCAGCCATTCGTCGTTTGTTCGCTTCCCATTCCGCCTTGGCCTGGCGCACCCTCGCCGACCACGCATTCGGGTCGCGGGCTTGCTCGGCTCGCATCCGCCTCCCATGCTCGATCCAGTCAGCGAGGTACTTTCGGACCATCTCCTCGTTGTGGAGGTAGTACGTGATCGTGGCGTAGACCTGCTCGAGGGTCAGAGAAGGGTACGATTGGACGATCTCCTCCGGCCGGCGACTCCGGTGGATGAAGTCGTAGAGGATCGTCTCGATGCCGATCCGGGTGCCTTTGAGCCGGATGTCGTCGGGCGCCTGGAAGTCGAAATAGTCTTCGAGTCGCATCGCTCCACCCCTTGCACGGAATCCCCAACCAAGACTCTACCATCCTGGCCGGCCAGGATTGGCGTGTGCTACACGTGCGTGCCAATTGACCCACTACTGGTGCCTGAACCGGGTGGTCACCTCGAGGATGTCCCCGAGCGTGGCGGCTCCAGCAGCATCTGATCCTGGATGTCCGGCCGAGATGACGAAGTCGCCGGCGGCGGCGAGCGCGTCGTAGAGGGCGATCCGGTCTGCGCCGAGGATCGACAGGGCCAGGGAGTAGTGGCCGGGGCGGAGCGGAGGGGCCTCGAAGGTACACTCGACGCCGCCGCTGCCATCGACGACCATGGGGACATCCTCGGGGCGGGAGTCGACGGCGCAGACGGTCACGGCGTGGCGGGGCGAGGTGATCGCGAAGCGGAAGACCGGGCGCTCGAGTGGGCGGAAGGCGCGGTACTCGGCTCGGACGGTGATCGACTGGCCGGGGCGGAACAGGTCGGTCGGGTGGCCGGCCTCGTCGAGCAGGCTGACCTGGGCGAAGCGGGCGTCGCCCGAGCCGCCGCGGGTCTCGGTGCGGTCGCGGGCGGACTGCTCGGCAGAGGCCCGCAGGTTGACGTCGTCGAGGTACTGGGCCACCACCGCCTCGGTCTCGCCGAGGGCGCGAATGCGGCCCTGCTCGAGCCAGAGGACCTGGCGACAGAGGCCGCGAACGTTGGCGAGGTCGTGCGAGACGAGGACGACCGTCTTGCCGCCACGGACGAACTCGCGCATCTTGTCGACCGCCTTGCGCTGGAAGGCGGTGTCGCCGACCGCCAGGACCTCGTCGACGAGCAGGACGTCGGGATCGCCAAAGGCGGCAACGCTGAACCCGAGGCGGGCGTACATGCCGGAGGAGTACCACTTGACCGGGGTGTCGACGAACTTCTCGATCCCGGCGAAGGCGACGATCTCGTCCAGCCGGTGGCCGACCTGCTTGCGGCTCAGGCCGAGGATCGCGCCGTGGAGGAAGATGTTCTCGCGGCCGGTCAGTTCGGCGTGGAAGCCGGCCCCAAGCTCGATCAGCGAGATGACCTTGCCCCTGACCAACACACGCCCGCGGGTCGGCCAGGTGACCTGCGAGAGGAGCTTGAGAATGGTCGTCTTGCCGGCCCCGTTGGCCCCGACCATCCCGAGGCTACCGCCCTGCTCCAGGTCGAAGCTCACGTCCTCGAGCGCCCAGTGCCGCGGCCGCGCCGCGCCTTTGCCAACGAGCCGGCCGGCTAGATTGGCGAAAGCGGTCGTGAAATGCCGCTGCCGCCCGATCCGGTAGACCTTCGAGACGTCCTCGAACCGAATGGCGAACACTAGATGATGTCCGCGAACGAGCGCTCGGCGCGCTTGAAGTAGGCGTAGGCGACGACCAGCAGGACGAGCGAGACGACCGTCGAGATGGCGAGCAGGTCCCAGGGGGGTGGCTGACCGAGGGCGATGGTGGCGCGGAAGCCTTCGATCAGGCCGACGGTCGGGTTGAGGGCGTAGAAGGGGCGCAGCTCGACTGGGACGACCGAAAGAGGGTAGGCGACCGGGGTCAGGTAGAGCCAGACCTGGAGGCCGAGGGTGACGACTGGGGCCAGGTCGCGGTAGGAGACGTGCAGGGCCGAGGTGATCAGCGAGGCGCCCATGATCAGGACCAGCAGGATCAGCAGCAGCAGGGGGACGGTCAGCAGCCAGACGGTCGGGGCGATCCGGTAGCCGATCATCATCACCGCGAGGACGAGCGCGGCGGCGAGGAAGTCGACCGACCGAGCGGCGACCTGGGAGATGATGATGACCTCGCGCGGAAAGTAGGTCTTGGTGACGATGCTGCGCTGGCTGACCAGGCCGATCGTGGCCGTCGTCAGGGCGTTCGACAGGAAGGTCCAGGGGACCAGCGCCGAGTACGAGAAGATCGGGCAGGGGACGCCGTCGCAGGGCAGCCCGGCGAAGCGCGAGAAGACGAGGGTAAAGACGACCATCAGCGCCAGCGGCTGAGCAACCGCCCAGCCGATCCCGAGCAGCGACTGGCGGTAGCGGGCCTTGATCTCGCGCTGGGTGAGGGCGTAGATCAGCTCGCGGTAGCGGAGGAGCTGGAACAGAGCGCCCGGGGCGAAGCGGGCCGCGCTGTCGACGATGGTGAGGGGTTGAGCGGTCATGCCCCCCTCACGGCGTCGCCTGTAGG
>JACCZL010000408.1 GCA_013695975.1 Chloroflexota bacterium | reverse complement strand
ATCGCGCCCTGTCCGCGACGAGGGCGCGATTTATCGCGCCCCTACGGATGCGGGAGCTCGCATGCGGATCGTCTCGCTCCTGCCCAGCGCGACCGAGATCCTCTACGCCCTCGGGCTCGACGAGGAGCTGGTCGGGGTCACCCACGAGTGCGACTATCCGCCTCGGGCGCGGCTCAAGCCGGCCGTCACGACGAGCGTGCTGGGCGACGCGGGCGAGGCAAGCCTCGCCCCTACGAGCCGTGAGATCGACGCGCGCGTCGCCGAATCGCGGGCGAGCGGCGAGGGCACCTACGGGCTAAACCTGGAGCTGCTGGCTGAGCTGCGGCCCGACCTGATCTTTACCCAGGGGCTCTGCGATGTCTGCGCCGTCCCCCACGGCCTGGTCCGCCGGGCGGTGCCCAGGCTTCCGACGAAGCCCCACGTCTACTCGCTCGACCCGGCCGGTGTCGGCGACGTCCTGAGCGACGTCAAGACCGTCGGCGACGCGACCGGCCGCCAGGCCCGCGCTCGCGTCGTGATCGCCGACCTCCGCGCCCGGATCGACGAGGTCACCCTCAGGTCAGCCGGAGCGCCACCCAGGCGGGTCTTTTGCCTGGAGTGGCTCGACCCCCCCTGGACGGCGGGCCACTGGGTGCCGGAGATGGTCGGGATGGCCGGCGGCTACGACGCCCTCGGCGGGATCGGCCAGCCCTCGCGGCAAACCACCTGGGAGGAGATCGCCCGCTTTGCGCCCGAGATCGTGGTCCTCATGCCGTGCGGCTTCGACCTGGAGCGCACGCTCAGCGAATTCGAGCGAACCCCACACCCGGCCGAATGGTCTGCCTTACCCGCCGTTCGGGCCGACCGGGTCTACGCCGTCGACGGCTCGGCCTACTTCAACCGCCCCGGCCCGCGCCTGGTCGACGGCCTCGAGCTCCTCGCCGCCATCGTCCACCCCGAGCTGTTCGATCTGCCCGACTTGCCGGACGCGGCGCAGCACCTTTCGTAGGGGCACGGCATGGCATTCCATGCCCCTATCGTCAGAGGTACAATCGGTGCTCCGCGATGTAGGCGGCGACCGGGTCGGGGACCAGGTAGCGGATCGGCCGTCCCGTTCGAACACGCGCCCGGAGCTCGCGCGAGGAGATCGCGACCCCCGCGGTTCGGACGACCGTGATCCGGCCCGTGGCCCCCGGCAGCCGCGCCTCGAGGTCGCCGGCTTCGAGCGCGCTCTGACCGGGCCGCGTGACGGCGACGAGGCTCGCCAGCTCGAGCAGCCGCTCCGGCCGGTGCCAGCGGTGCAGCTCGTGGAGGACGTCCATCCCGACGATGAACGCGAGCTGGCAACCGGGCCCCTGTTCGGCGCGCAAGCGCTCGAGCAGGTCGACGCTGTAGGAGGGGCCGGCCCGATCGGCGTCGACCCGTGAGACGACGAAGGCCGGGTTGTCGGCGACGGCCAGCTCGGTCATCGCCAGACGATGCTCGACCGTCGAGGCCGGCGCCCGCGGCTTGAGCGGGTTGCGTCCAGCCGGCACGAACAGGACCCGCTCGAGTCGCGCCACGCTGCACGCTTCCTGGGCGGCTGCCAGATGCCCCAGATGGGGCGGGTCGAACGTCCCGCCGAAGACCCCAATCCTCACTCCCACTCCAACTCGGCGGGGCCGATGTGGACGGTGTCGCCGGAGCCCACACCCGCCCGCTCCAGCCCCTCGAGCACCCCCAGCTTGCCGAGTGTTCGCTGGAGCATGTCGACGGCGTCGGGGTTCTGGAGGTCCGTCATCGCCACGACTCGCTCGACGCGCTTGCCCCGAACGCGGAAGTCCTCGCCGTCGCGCTCGACGGTCCAGCCCTCGTCCTCCGGCGCAAGTCGGTAGACCTTCATCTCCGCGGCCGTCACCGGCGGCTCGGCAGGCAGCCCGGCCAGCGTCTCGGCCAGCGCCTCTTTCAGCTCGGCGATCCCCTGGGTGGTCATCGCCGAGACTGGGATCACCCGCCGGTCCGACTCGGCGTCCCTGAAGGCGTTCAAACTCTCCTCCAGGCGCTCCCGCACGGCCGGCAGGTCGATCTTGTTCAGCGCCACCAGCTCTGGCTTGGCGGCGAGGGCCGGATTGTAAAGCTCCAGCTCCCGGCGGACCTCCCGATAGGCCGTGACCGGATCCGGCCCGGCTGCGTCGACGACGTGCAGAAGGATCCTCGCCCGCTCGACATGGCGTAGGAACTGGTGGCCCAGCCCGACCCCGCGATGAGCACCCTCGATCAGGCCCGGGATGTCCGCCAGGATGTAGGTCTCAAGCGCGGCCGTATCCCGCTCGGCGACGCCGAGGTTCGGAGACAGGGTGGTAAACGGATAGTCGCCGATCTTCGGTCGAGCGGCGGTCAGCGCCGCCAGCAGGCTCGACTTGCCGACGTTCGGGTAGCCGATCAGGCCGACGTCGGCGATCGTCTTCAGCTCCAGGTCGAGCCAGCGCTCCTCGCCCGGCTCGCCCTTCTGCGCGACCCGCGGCGTCTGGTTGGTGCTCGTCGCGAAGTGGACGTTGCCCAGTCCGCCGCGGCCGGCCCGCGCCACCATCACCTCGTCGCCCGGCCGGCTCAGGTCGGCCAGGACCTCCTCGTCGGAGCGAACGACCGTCCCCGGCGGCACCCGAATGACCAGGTCCTGGCCCTTCTTGCCGTGCTTCTTGGACCCGGCTCCGTTACCCCCGCGGCCGCCTTTGAAATGGCGGCGATGGGCAAAGTCGAGCAGGGTGCTGACGCTCGGGTCGGCGCGGAGGAAGATGCTGCCGCCCCGCCCCCCGTCGCCCCCGTCGGGCCCGCCGCGCGGCACGAACTTCTCGCGCCGAAAGCTCAGCGCGCCGTTGCCCCCGTCGCCCGCCTTGACCAGGATGCGCGCCGTATCGAGGGCGTTGCCCGGGCCGTCTTCCCGCTCGGGCATGGGCTACGGCCCTCGGGAGACGTGACGCTGCTCCCCCGACCCCCCCAACCCCAGGGGGGTCGGGGGAGCAGTCTCAGGCAGCGCAGTGGCCCGTGCCAACTGACGAGCCGTGAGATAGCTTGTCAGCGGCCGATACAGCAGCCAGGGCAGCGCCGCCGGCAGGATCGGCACGCTCATCGCCATCGCCGCCATCGGAATTGGCCGCGGGTTGCCCGCCGCGTAGGTGATGAACAGCAGGATCGTGCCTAGCGTCCAGATGACGGTGCTCAGCAGCGCCAGCTTGCCATACAGGTCCCGCGCCACTCGGCGGCGAACCGCCGCGGCGTCGGGGGCCGGTCGAACGGGAGCAGTCATCGCTACAGTGTACACTCGCCCCATGGACCACGAGGCTCGCGCGGCCGGCTGGGCGTTCATCGGGGTCCTCGGCGGCTTCAAGGTCGGGACCGCGCTGCTGATCTTCTGGCTCCAGCCGTCCGTGCCGGCGGCCGCCTTTTTGCTCGGCGTTCACTGGTATTGGGTGCTCGTGCCGCTGGTGGCGCTGGGCGTGCCGACCCTGTTCTGGCTGCGGCTGGTCCGGGTCCGGTCCAAGCGGGAGCGCCTGATTCGGGCGGAATGGCTGGTCGAGCCCGGACTAGAGTGGAAACCCGGGTCGACGCATGGCAGAATGTAGCTGTGGACAGTGCTGGCCGCGCGGCAATCTGGACGCTCATCGGGATCGCCGTCGCCTTCAAGGTCGTGACGTCGATCGTCATCTTCATGATGCAGCCGTCCGCCCCGTCGGCGGCCTTCCTGATCGGCATGCACTGGCTCTGGTTCGTCGCCCCTTTCGTCATCCTCGGGCTGCCGAGCCTGTTCTGGTTTCGTTTGATGCGGGTCAGGGCCAAGCGGCGCCAATTGATCCTGGAAGAATGGCGCGCCCAGCCCGAGCTAGACTGGACACCGGCCGCGACACATGGAAGAATGAAGGGGCCGTGAGCCCCGTCCGAGGATAGCCTTTATGCCCTGGCAGAACCTGCTGTTCGTCTTCCTCGCGCCGCTACTGCTGATCGCCCTGATCGCGGTGCTGGTGGCCGGCGGCGGCGCGGCGCTCCTGGCGGCGCGCTACGCGGCCGAGCACGAGGTCGAACTGGGCCGGCTCAGCCACACCGCCGCCGAGCTGGTCCCCGTCTTCATGGCGCTGGTGGCTGCGACGGTCGTCTTCCTGGGCGCCACGATCCTGTCTCGGCTTGGCCCGCCAAGCCCCACGGATGAGC
>JACCZL010000379.1 GCA_013695975.1 Chloroflexota bacterium | reverse complement strand
CCCCCAGCCCCTCCAAATTTGGAGGCGCTGGGGGGGCCGTCCTGGTCAGCGAGGGCGAAAGCTCGGAGCTCATCCGAGCCGCACCCGCGGGTCGAGGTAGCCATAGCTGAGGTCGACCAGGAAGTTGATCAGGACGAAGCCAGTCGTGATGAAGACGACCGCCGCCTGGACGAGCGGGTAGTCGCGGTTGCCGATCGCCTCGACCAGCAGCCGCCCGACGCCAGGCCAGGCGAAGACGGTCTCGACGATCACCGCGCCGCCGAGGAGGTGGCCGAGCTGGAGGCCGATCACGGTCACCACCGGAATCAGCATGTTGATCAGGGCATGACGGGTGACGACCGTCCGCGGGGGCAGCCCCTTGGCCCAGGCAGTCCGGACGTAGTCCTCGTCGAGGACGTCGAGCATCCCGCTACGGACGAGTCGCGTGAGGACGCCGACGAGCGGGAGGGCGAGGGTGACGGCCGGCAGGATCAGGTGCTGCCAGGTCTCGGCGCCGCCGCTGGGCAGGAGCCTGAGCTGGCGGGCGAAGAGGAGGATGAACATGATCCCGAGCCAGAAGTTGGGGACCGACTGGCCAAGCAGCGAGACGAGCGAGACGAAGCTGTCGACCGGCGAGCGCGGCCGCAAGGCTGCCCAGATCCCGAGTGGAAAGCTGGCCCCGAGCGCCAGCAGCATCGCGGTCGCGGCCAGGCGCGCCGTCTCGCCGAACCGCTCCAGGATCGCCTGCGCGGCCGGCTGGTCGAGCCGCAGCGAGACGCCCAGGTCCAACCGCACCGCGCGGACCAGGTAATCGACATACTGAATCAGGATCGGCCGATCCAGCCCCAGCCGCTGGCGGAGCGACGCGACGTCCTGGGCCGTCGCGTCGCTCCCGAGCATGAGCTGGGCCGGATCGCCCGGCGCGAGACGGATCGCCGCGAAGACGATCGTCAGCGCGCCCCAGAGGACGAAGACCGAAAAGCCGAGCCGACGAAGAATGTAGGTGGTCATGACGAGTGGGCAGTAGGCAGTAGGCAGAAAGACGTACCCCGTCTACTGCCTACTGCCTACTATCGTTGGATGGTCACGTTGGAGAAGCTCAGGATCTGGCCGGGCGTGGTGGTGAAGCCCTGGACGGATTTGCGCCAGGCGAAGGGCTCGAGCAGGTCGAACGGGAAAATGCCGGCCGCGTCTTCCCAAATGATCTTGTTGGCCTGCGCGAACAGCTCCTTGCGCTTGTTCTGGTCGACCGAGGCGGCTGCCTCGTCGAGGATCCTGTCGAGGTCGGGATTCTTGTAACCGTTGCGGTTGGCCCGCGAGTGGTACAGCCGATTCAGGGTGAAGTCGGCGTCGCCGGTCGTGACCGAGTTAGTCTGGAAGTCCATGTCCCAGTTGAGCTTGATCAGGTTGTCGAGCCACTGGGCCCGCTCCTGCTCGGCGACCTTGACCCGCACCCCCACGGCGTTCCAGTAGGAGACGAGCGCCTGGCCGAGCTCGCGATCCTGCGGACCGGCGCCGGCGTACCAGATGAAGCTGGTCTCGAAGCCGTTGGGGTGGCCCGCCTCGGCCAGGAGCTGCTTGGCCTTGGCCGGGTCGTAGGCGTAGGTGGTCTGAGGGGCGTGGCCGAAGACGCTCTCCGGGATCGGGGCTGTCGCCCGCTTGCCGATGCCCGGCAGGAGGTCCTTGACCATCGTGTCGACGTCGAGGGCGTGGACCATCGCCTGGCGCACCCGCTTGTCCGTGAACGGTTCGCGGCTGGCGTTCATCCAGATAAAGTAGTAGCTGTAGGACAGGCTCGTCTCGATCTGGAGGTCGGCGCTGCGCTGGAGGGCGGGAAGCTGATCCGGCGGCAGTCGCCAGGTCAGGTCGATCTCGCCCGTCTCGAGGGCAGTGACCCGCGCGGCGATCTCCGGAATGAACTTGAAGGTCAGATTCTTGACGCCAGGCGCCCCACCCCAGTAGTCCGCGTTCGCCTCGAGCCGCAGGTCCCCGTCGGCGACCCAGGACACGAACCTGAACGGGCCCGAGCCGATCGGCTTGCTGAAGAAGCCGTCGGCGTTGACCTTGTCGGCGGGCGCGATCGGGAGGAGCGTCGCGCTCGAGGCGATCGTCCCGGCCGGGGTTTTGGTCCGGATCCGGACGGTCGACTCGTCCGGCGTCTCGACCGTGTCGACGGCGGCCCAGAGCGGCGCGACCGGGCCTTTCTGGGCGATGACGCGCTCGATCGTGGCCTTGACGTCGGCCGCCGTGACGGTCGCGCCGTCGTGAAACTTAGCGTCCTTTCGCAGCGTGAAGACCCAGGTGGTGGGCTCGGGGGTCTCCCAGGCCGCCGCCAGGCGTGGGACGAGGTTACCGCTGGCCGGGTCGCGGGCGACGAGCGTGTCGAAGACATGCTGCATCGCGGTGTGGGTCACCCCGTCGACCGACTGGGCGCCGTGCGGGTCGAGGGTGGTCAGCTTGGCCGGCAGCGCGACCTTGAGCTCCCCGGTCGGGGTGCGGGCGGCCGGCTTCGCCTCGGCCGCGGGCTTCGCTGCCGCGGTCGGCTTGGCCTCCGCCGCCGGCTTGGCGGCTTCGGTCGGCTTGGCG
>JACCZL010000372.1 GCA_013695975.1 Chloroflexota bacterium | reverse complement strand
GCGGGTCGGTCGATCGCGGGATCGACCGACCCGATGGAGTCCCCCACCACGGAAGGAGCGGAGAGTACCATGGAACAGAGTGGCACGTCGATGCGACGCCAGTGCGGCACGATGACGGTGCACTTTGCACTGCTCGAGTCGGACCCCAACTTCCGCCGCAGACAGATGGCTCTCGAGGTCTCGACGAGTCAACGGCTGGCGACCGGCGCGGCCCTCCGCGCCGAGGCCCCGACCACCATCCCGGCGGTCGTCCACGTGCTCTACAACACCGCGGCCGAAAACGTCTCCGCCGCCCAGGTCAGGAGCCAGCTCAGGGTCTTGAACCGGGATTTTCGGGCCACCAACCCCGACAAGTCCAAGGTGCCCGATGCGTGGAAGGGACTCGTGACCGATACCGGCATCCGGTTCGCCCTCGCAAGGAAGGACCCCGCCGGCAACACGACATCGGGGATCATCCGCACGAAGACCACCCGCACCTCCTTCGGGGCTGACGACGAGATGAAATTCAAGTCCAGCGGCGGGGTTGATGCCTGGCCGACTGACCGGTACCTGAACGTCTGGGTCTGTACCCTCGGCGGCGGGCTACTCGGGTACGCCCAGTTCCCGGGCGGTCCAGCGAACACTGACGGGGTCGTCATCCTAAACACGGGGTTCGGGACGACCGGGACCGCGTCGCCACCGTTTAACCTGGGCCGCACGACGACGCACGAGATCGGGCACTGGCTCAAACTGCGCCACATCTGGGGCGACACCGAGGATTGTTCGGGGACCGATTTCGTCGCGGACACGCCCAACGCCGCGGGGCCGAACTTCGGAAAACCGGTCTTCCCGCACATCTCCTGCAACAACGGGCCGAACGGCGACATGTTCATGAACTACATGGATTATGTCCACGACGACGCGATGGTCATGTTCTCCGCCCAACAGGTGGCGCGGATGAGCGCGGCCCTGGACGGCCCGCGGAACACGATCGGGCAGTCGTGAGCGCAGACCAGGGTAGGTCGATGGACGAAGGCATCGCCGCGGAGGTCCTGCACCAGCACTGGGTGAACTCCCGCGAGGAGGACACGGACACCGAGATGGTGTTCCGACCGGCGAGCTACGACTTCCCCCGTTCCCGCGGTCGAGCCTCCTTCGAGCTGCAGGCCGGCGGTGGGCTCGTCCAGGGCGGCATCGGCCCGACCGATCGGCCAACGGAATCGCCGGGGACCTGGAGACTTGAAGGCGACAAGCTGGCCTTCTACGTGGGGGACGAGTCGGAGCCGAGCCGGGTCATGGCGGTCGTGTCTGCCGAGAAGGACCGGCTGGTAATACGAAGGCCGTAGGGGGTGTCGCTCGCTGCGCCCCTACCGTGTCCGAAACTGGCGAAAGAAGGCGCGGAGGTCGTCGGCCAGGGCCTCGGGCTCTTCGAGGGCCGCGAAGTGGCCGCCTGAGGGCATCGGCGTCCAGCGCTGGATGTTGAACGTGCGCTCGGCGATCGAGCGTGGCGGGCGGACGATCTCGCGCGGGAAGGCGGCATAGGCGGTCGGGACGTCGACGCGGGTGCCCTCGGGGATTGGCCAGCCGACGTGGATGCGAGCGTAGTAGGGCCAGAACGATGGGTTGATCGTGCCCGTGGCCCAGTAGATCGTGATGTTGGTCAACAGCTCATCCCTGGAGAAGCTGTTCTCGACGTCCCCGCCGCAGTCGCTCCAGGCGCGGAACTTCTCGACGATCCAGGCGGCCAGGCCGACCGGCGAGTCGGTCAGCCCGTACGCCAGCGTCTGGGGCCGAGTGCCCTGGATCGTCTGGTAGCCGGTTTCCTCCCGGATCCAATGGCGCAGCTCCTGCAGGTACGCCACTTCCTCCGCGGTCGCGTCGGTCGGCTGGTCGGTGTCGCGGCGGACCGGCAGCATGTTGAGGTGGATGCCGAGGAGGCGGTCGGGGTAGACGGCGCCGAGCCGCGCCGTGATGAACGAGCCCCAGTCGCCGCCGTGCGCGACGAACCGACCGTAGCCGAGCACGTCCGTCATCAGCGTCGCGAAAACGTCGGCGATCTCGACCGCGCCGAAGCGGGGCTGGTTCGGGCGGAACGAGAACCCGTACCCCGGCAGCGAGGGCGCCACGACGGTGAACGCGTCGGCCGGATCGCCGCCGAAGCGGGCCGGATCGGTCAGAATCGGGATCAGCTTGTAGAACTCCCAGACCGAGCCCGGCCAGCCGTGCGAGAGGAGCAGCGGCAGCGGACTTGGGCCGACGCCGGGCTGGTGGATGAAATGCAGGTCGATCCCGGCCAGCGGCACGCTGAACTGGCGAAATTCGTTGAGCTGCGCCTCGTGGGCCCGCCAGTCGTAGCCCGTGCGCCAGTACTCGACCAGCGCCTTGAGGTAGGCGAGATCGGTCCCGTAGGCCCAGCTCGAGCCGGGGACCTCGTCAGGCCAGCGGGCGCGGCCGAGCCGCTCGTGGAGGTCAGTTAGGACGTCGTCGTCGATGCGAACGGTGAATGGTCGCGGCTCCATGGCGATCTCCCTATGGCGCTGCCACTGCAGAACGGGACAATCTCAGCCGCTATTCCCGCGGCATTGGCCGCGCCTGTCTCAAGGTCCCCGACACCTGCTTGGTACAATCTGAGGACAGTGTAGCCCGCCTGTATCATTGAGGGGGCTGAGACCGTGCTCCGAAAGCGGCTCGGCGTGTCCGTGAGCCTGGGGCTCCTACTCATCCTTGGCGCGACCTTCCTGACCGGGTTTGTGGCCGCGGCCCTCGACCTCAACCGGTTCGCCTACCACAAGTACGCCGCCTATCTCGCCATTGCCCTGGCCGCGGTCCACGTCGTCCTCCACTGGCGTAGCCTCACTGGGCAAGTCCGGCGCTGGCTCCTGGGGGCGCGGGCGCCGACCTCGCCGCGGGTGTTGCCGGCGACCGGCGGCGGAGTGGCTCCTCGACTGAGCCGCCGCTCCATCCTCTGGCCGGGCGTCTTCCTCGGGGCAGGCGTTGGGCTGGGGCACTGGTGGTCCTCCCGAGGCACGGCCGTGGCCCTCGAGGAGGGTGAAGACCTCGGCCAGGTCTATCACCAGTGGAGCACTCCCAGCTATGCGGGGCTGCTGGTCAAATCGGTCCACGCCCGCCCCCAGCCATCGCCTTACAAGGAGTATCCGGGGGCGCCCACGGTGCCGCTGCCGGCCATCCCGGCACCGGGTGGGCCTCCCCTGGAGACGGTCATCCTCGGCCGTCGGTCGGTCCGCGAGTACGCGGATCGCCCCCTGAGGCTCGACGAGCTTTCGCGCTTGCTGTACTACAGCACCGGCATCACCGACCGGCGTGACCCCACGCTCGCCTTCCGGGCGGTGCCTTCCTCCGGGGCCCTCTTCCCCACCGAGGTCTATCCTGTGCTGTTCAACGTCGAAGGGGTGGCGCCGGGCGTCTATCACTACGACGTGCAGCGACACCGCCTGGAGCTGGTGCGGGCCGGGGACTTCCGCCAGGAAGTATTCCAGGCAGCGCTATCCCAGGAGATGATCCTGCGGGCGAGCCTGGTTCTGGTGTTGACGGGGCTGTTTCCTCGGGTCCACTGGAAGTACGTCGACCGAAGCTATCGTTACCTGCTGCTCGAAGCGGGCCACCTCGGGCAGAATGTCTACCTGGCTGCCACTGCACTGGGGCTAGGTCCCTGTGGCATCGGCGCCTTCTTCGACGACCAGCTAAATCGGCTCCTGAGTGTCGACGGGCGCGACGAGGCCACCGTCTACCTGCTCGCGATTGGCCCGACGGCGACGTAGGCGCCAAACCTCGCCAGAGCCTCCTGGCTCTTGCTCAATCTCGATGACGGCTGGAGCGGGATCCAGTAGAACCTGAAGAGACGCCTTGCGTATGTTCAGCGTCTTCGAGGGTTTACGTGTCCTTTGCATCGCTCTTCCCACAGCTGGCTGGTCTTCGCCTTGAGCAGGTGGCGCGCGACGGCGAGACCGTCTGGCTGCACCTGGCTGCCTCCGCACGCCGCGCCCGCTGTCCGCTCTGTACGCGGCGGTCCACGCGTGTCCACAGCAGCTATCACCGCACCATCGCTGATCTGCCGCTCGCCGGTCAGCGCTTGATTCTTCGTCTCCGAGTCCGCCGCTTTCGCTGTGGCGTTCGGCGGTGCTCACGAGTCATCTTCGCCGAGCGGTTCCCGAACTTGGTCGCTGCGTATGGGCGACGGACCCTGGGGCAGCGGGCGGCTCTGGAAATGATCGCGTTTGCCCTTGGCGGCTCGGCCGGTGCGCGGCTCGCGACCCAACTCGGCTCGCCGATCAGTCGGGCCACCCTGCTCCGCGTGTTGCGCTGCGCTGAGATGCCCGCACGGCCTGCTCCCCGGGTCCTTGGGGTTGACGACTGGGCCTTCCGCAAAGGGCATCGCTACGGCACCATCCTGGTCGATCTGGAACGGCGACGTGTTGTCGACCTCCTCGATGATCGCAAGGCCGAGACGCTGGCGCCGTGGCTCAGCCAGTACCCCGGTCTCGAGGTGATCAGCCGCGACCGTGCCTCGGCGTATGCGGAGGCGGCCAGGAAGGGTGCTCCGCAGGCGGTCCAAGTGGTCGATCGGTGGCACCTGCTCCAGAACCTGGTCGAGGCGCTGGAGCGGTGTCTGCTGCGGTTCAGATCGGCACTCAAGGTGGCGGCAAGGGGAGGTGACGCCATTCTCGGGCCGCTGTCTAACTCACGTGAGACTCCCCTGGTCCCCTGGCAACAGCGGGCCGAAGCTGCCAGTCAGCAGAAGCATGCTAGCAAAGTGGAACGGTATGAGCAGATGCGGAAACTCCGAGCCGCCGGGTTCACCGTCCTCGATATCGCCCAGATGGTTGGCGCTACTCGCCCAACCGTCTATCGTTATCTCGCCCTCGGCGGTCCTCCCGAACGGCAACGACCCCAGCGCTCTACATGCCGGGTCCTGGCACCGTACGAGCCCTACCTGATCCGGCGCTGGGCGGAAGGGTGCCGGAATCGCTCGCGGTTGTTCCGTGAGCTCCGCCTCTTGGGGTACCACTACAGTGCCAGGACCGTCTCCCTCTTCCTCAAGCGCCTCGAGCACGACCCGTCAACGTCGGCAGCAGCACCGTCCCGCCCAACGGTGACCACGGTACCTTCTGCGCGCCATGTGGCGTGCTTGCTGATCTGGCGTCAGGATCGACTCCCTGAAGAGGAGCGGGACTACCTGCAGCGGCTCTGCGACCAGGAGTCGACGATCGCGCTCGCCTACGGGGTCGCCCAGGAGTTCGCCACGATGGCTCGCGAGCGAGCGGGTCAGGAGTTTGATGCCTGGCTGGCGCGGGCGACCACCAGCAGCATCCCTGAGCTCGAGCGGTTCGCGCGTGGCTTGACCGACGATCGAGCAGCGGTCGAGGCCGCACTCTCATTGGCGTGGAGCAATGGTCAGACCGAGGGCCAGGTCAACAAGCTGAAGCTGCTTAAGCGGCAGATGTATGGACGTGCGAACTTCGACCTGCTTCGTCTCCGGATGCTCCGAGCCGCTTGACTCGTCAGACAGTCCGGCTCCCTTCACACGTATTGCAGCAGTTGGAGGTTGAGATTGAGGCTGCTCATCTCACCGCCGGGCACGGTGGTGACCCGAGTCCCAGGCAGGGTCCTCAAGCGCGGGTCCGGGACCGCGCAGCCGGCTGCGCGAACGTGGGCGACCGCCACATCGAGATCCTCCACCTCGAACGAGCACATGCTGTTCAGGCCCGGTGGGCGCTGGCGGATCGGACTGTCCGGCGTGGCTGGCCCGAGCAACTCGAACATGACGTCGCCGATCCGAAGCTGGCGCACGACGACGGTTGGTGAGACGACCTCGCCGACGGTCGGTACGCCGAGGACTTCGTCCCAGAAGCGGCAGGAGCGCTCCAAGTCAGGGGCAACCGCCGCCATGTGATCGAGCCGCTTCAGCGGTGTGGCATGCGATCGGCCGCCCAGATACTCGGCCAAGCGCTCGTCGTCACTCATCCCAGGTTGCATCAGCCGTACTTGGGAGGCTGCGTCGGGCATGTCGGGCAGAATGGCGAGATCGAGCCGCTTCCGACCTTCGCCATCGTAGATCGCTTTGGATGTCGCCTGGATACCGCGCTCGGCGAGGGCAGCCAGCACCGTGCTCATATCGGCGACGCGCAGCACGATCGCTGAGAGCCCCTGATCGAGGCTGAACCCAGGAGGCTCTGACGAGGTCTGTCCCAGTGTAAAGACTCATAGAGGGTTCAGGGATCGTCCTGGTCACGTTTCGCCGTCCGAATGCGACCCATGCCACTGGCACCCCATCCCTATTTTGTACCGTGTGTCGTTCGTAAAGATGCAGTGTGGTAGCGTCGTGGTAGCATTATCGCATCGATGTATCTATAAAATAAAACTCAAGGATCCATCAAATTGGAATGAGTTAGGGACTCAGGGCCGTACGGTCCTCGTCGGGTTACCAAGGCGCTGGGACTGCGACCTCGTGTAAGCGATGATGCAAGGCCGATCCGCCCAGACGGCCCCGACGGTAAGAGGATGACTTGATCATGAAGATCGATGTGCAGTCGCCCACGTCCGTGCGCAACATACTTGGCGTTGCGCACCGGCCGTCGAACGGCGCACTGAGCAACACGGAACGGCAGGCCAGTCTGTACCGTGCCCTGCATGAGCTAGCAGTCTCGGTCGCCGGCATGACCGATGTGTCAACACTCGCACGAACGATTGTCGAGCACGCCTCAAGCCTGACGGGCGCCGATACAGGAGCGCTCTATCTCTTGAACGCCGAGCGCGATTCACTGGTATCGGTCGTCGTTCTGGACCACCCAGGGACACTCCCACCATCTCTGGTCGGCGTACTCGCGCAAACGGTCCAGCCAGGCAGCGGAGTGACGGGGGGTGCCTTTGAACAGCGTGCTCCGCTCGTCGTGGGGGAGTATCCAGCCTGGGATGGTGCAGTCCCTGAGGTGGGGGCCACCGGTCTCAAGACCCTCGTCTCCATACCGTTGCTGTTCGCCGACCGCGCCCTGGGCTGTCTGACACTTGGCTTTTCCGCTCCGCATGCCTGCGACGACGCCATGGTGCGCGGTCTCCAACTTCTCGCCGCCCAGGTTGCTCCGGCCTTTGAGGCTATGCATCTGGTCGATGTGTACACCCGCAGCGAGTTGGCCGTGAGTGCTACTCTCGAACAGAAGGTGATCGATCGCACGACCCAGTTCGAAGCCGCCCTCCGAGAACTCGAATCCTTCTCCTACTCGGTTTCCCATGATCTCCGAGCGCCGCTACGCTCGATCTCAAGTTACTCGCAGATTCTGCTGCGGGACTACAACACCAATCTGCCGGCTGATGCGCAAGATTGCCTGCAGCGTGTCAGCAGTGCGGCGAAGCGAATGGGCGCCCTCATTGATGACTTGCTCAAGTTCTCGCGGCTAGGCCGCCATCCACTGAGCCGTCGCAGCGTCTCGATGAAGCGCCTGGCCGACGAGGTCATCGACGATTTCGCCACCGAGTGTGTCGGGCGCGTCATCACATTCGACGTGACGGACATGCCGCCGTGTGATGGCGACCCTGGGCTGCTGCGCCAGGTCTTCGCCAATCTGGTCGACAACGCGCTGAAGTACACTCGAAGTCGGGCTGTTGCCTGCATCGACGTGGGATTCAGCGTCGGGGACGACGACGAAGTCATCTACTCCGTCACAGACAACGGGGCGGGCTTTGACATGCAGTACGCGGATAAGCTCTTTGGCGTCTTCCAACGACTGCACCGCTCCCGCGAGTACGAGGGCACTGGGGTTGGGTTGGCCAGCGTCCAGCGCATCGTTCATCGTCACGGTGGACGCATCTGGGCTGATGCGGCCGTCGACCGGGGCGCAGCCTTCTTCTTCACGATCGGGAAGGATCTACCAGATGCCGGATAATACCGTCGACATCCTCTTGGTCGAGGACGACGACGACGATATCGATTTGACACTGCGCGCGCTTCGTGGGAAGAACATCGCCAATCATATCCACATCGCGCGGGACGGAGCGGAGGCGCTTGACTACCTCTTCGGTGAGACAGCCGCGGGGCTGCGCGTGTTGCCGAAGCTCATCATGCTCGATCTCAAGCTCCCGCTCATCGACGGGATCGAGGTATTGCGCCGCATCAAAGCCGATCCGCGCACCAGCCTGATCCCGGTGGTGGTCCTGACCTCGTCTCGAGAAGAGAGCGATCTCGCTGGGACGTATCAACTGGGGACCAACAGCTTTATCGTCAAGCCGGTTGACTTTGAGCAGTTCGTTTCAGCCGTTGAGCAAATCGGCTTCTACTGGATGCTGCTCAACCAGCAGCCAGCCGTAGCATGACAGCCACGCCGTTGCCCCTCGAATCGTCACGCCCGCTCCGCTTGCTAATCGTCGAAGACCTCGCGCACGACGCCGATCTGATGGTCCGCGAGCTGCAGCGCGCTGGCTACGCTCCCGACTGGGAGTGCGTCGAGGACGAGCCGGCCTTTCTGGCCGCCCTCGCACGCCCACTCGACGTCATCCTGAGCGACTACACGCTGCCGCAGTTCAGCGCCTTGCGCGCCCTCACGCTGCTGGGTGAGCGACGGCTAGGCATTCCGCTGATTGTCATCACCGGAGCGGTCGGCGAGGAAACCGCGGTTGACTGCATCAAGCACGGGGCAGCGGATTATCTTTTGAAGGACCGATTGACGCGCCTTGGCACAGCCGTGGGACAGGTGATTGAGCAACATCGCCTGCGCGAGGCCGAGCGACGTGCCGAGCAGGCCGTCGGGGCCAGCCAGCAGAGGCTGGAAGCCATCGTCAACAATGCGCTCGACGCCATCCTCGTGGCGGACGACGATGGGCGCTACATCGACGTGAACCCGGCGGCCTGCGAACTGACCGGCTATGGCCGCGAGCGGCTCCTCTGTATGTCCGTCTGGGATCTGACTCCCGACCTCGACATCGAGCTGGGACAGACAACCTGGCATCGGTTCGTCAGCGAGGGACGAGCCAGCGGCGAGTACCAACTCCGGTGCCGAGACGGAACGATCATCGACGTCGAGTTTCGAGCCGTCGCCAACGTCCTCCCCGGTATGCACGTCTCGGCTTGCCGAGATATCTCGGCGCGCAAACGGGCCGGGGAGATTCTGGCGCGCCATGAGGCGCAGTACCGTCGGATCGTCGAGACAGCCCAGGAAGGCATCTGGGAGATCGACGCCGATCTTCACACCACGTTCGCCAACCAGAAGATGGCGGAGATGCTTGGCACAACCGTCGATGCGATGCTCGGCATGCCAATCTTCTCTTTCATGGACGACGAGGGGCGGGCGTTAGCGACGGCGGGGATGGACCGTCGCCTGCGTGGTATCGCCGAACGGTACGAGGTCAAATACGTTCGTTCCGACGGTTCGGACCTCTGGGCGATCGTCGCCGCCAATCCTGTCTTCGACGAGGCGGGGCGTTATGCCGGGGCCCTGGCCCTGCTCACCGATATCACCGAACGGAAGCGAGTCGAGCGGGCGCTGGAAGAGAACCGCGACTTCCTCCAGGCCGTGATCGACGCTGTCCCAGACCCTATTTTCGTCAAGGATGAGCAGCATCGCTGGATCCTGGGCAATCGGATGTTCTGGAAGTTGCTCGGTCTCGGACCGGAAGCCGCCCTAGGGAAGAGTGACCTCGACCTTCTCCCCGTGAACGAGGCGGCGGTATTCTGGGAGAAAGACAACCTGGTGCTGCAGACGGGCAAGGAAAATGAGAATGAGGAGTCGTTGACCGACAGCGAGGGACGAACGCGGCAGATCTCGACGAAGAAGTCTCGCTTCTTGGACGCTGGCGGTCGTCCCGTGCTGGTCGGCGTCATCCGCGACATCAGTGAGCGCAAGGAATTTGAGGCTCAACTGACCCAGCTTGCCTACTACGATCAACTCTCCGGCCTCCCCAACCGGTCGTTATTCCTGAATCGGCTTGAGCACGCCCTCGCGCGATCCCCCCGCCAGGGCCGATGTGTGGCGGTACTATTTCTCGACCTTGACAACTTCAAGGTCGTGAACGACAGCCTCGGCCATGGAGTCGGTGACCAGCTCATCGCCGCGGTCGCGGCGCGCCTCCGCTCGTCCTTGCGCGCAGGGGACACCGCGGCGCGCTTTGGCGGTGACGAGTTCGCGATTCTGCTCGACGATGTCGATGCCGTCGTCGACGCGCGTGAGGCCGCTGATCGCATCGGGAGAAGTCTGCACGCGCCCATCGTCCTCGACGACCATCAGATCTGCCCGAGCGTCAGCATCGGCGTGGCGGTGTGCAGCCCGGGCGGCGAATCTCCTGAGGGGATGCTGCAACACGCCGACATCGCAATGTACCGCGCTAAGGCGAACGGGAAGGCGCAGTACGCGGTCTTCGACCAGGAGATGGAAGTCGACGCGATGGACCGACTGACGCTGGAATCAGCGCTTCGGCAGGCGATAGCTCAGGACGAGCTGCGCATCGACTACCAGCCGATTGTCAATCTCAAGACGGGCCGAATCACGGAGTTGGAGGCTCTCATCCGCTGGCAGCATCCGCAATGGGGGCTCATCTCGCCGTCACGCTTCATCCCCGTGGCTGAGGAGACGGGCCTGATCGTGCCGATCGGGCATTGGGTCCTGCAGCAGGCCTGTCGGCGGGTCCAGGCGTGGCGGTCAGACCTCCCCGATGCCCACGACCTGGTCATGAGCGTCAACCTGTCGGCCCGCCAGTTCCTTCATCCAGAGCTCGTCGCTGATGTGACAAGAGTCCTCCGCGAAACTGGCCTGGAACCCGGATCACTGAAGCTCGAAATCACCGAAAGCGTCTTGATGCAGCGCATGGATGAGGCAGTCGTGAAGATGCTTGAGTTGAAGGCGCTGGGGGTTCACCTCGCGATCGACGACTTCGGCACGGGCTACTCATCGCTGGCCTACCTCAAGGACTTCCCAGTCGACACGCTGAAGATCGACCGATCCTTCGTCCAGGGAATTGGTAACGATCGCAGCGATCTGGCTATCGTTCAGAGCGTGATCGCGCTGGCCAACAGCCTGCAGCTCGCGGTGACGGCCGAGGGCATCGAGACGGCCCAGCAACTGGAAGCGCTCCAGGCATTCGGCTGCGACCATGGCCAGGGCTACTTTCTGGCTAGGCCGGCATCGGCAGCCGCAGTGAGCGCCCTGCTCGTGGCCGGAGGTCCGCTCTTCGCACTGCCTGTCAACCCAGACATGGTGACTGCTGCGTAGAAAGTTGAGCATCGACAACTCATGCGTCTCGGACGACACTCAGACGCCAGGGCGGCAATCCCACGCTGCCGTTCATTGAGGCTTGAACGCTCGGGTTGATGCTAGAACCGAGTTGCTCGCACCTGGTCAGGGTTCCCAGCACGAGCCGATTCCTCGTCATCGAAAGTGAGCCAGAGCCCCGGAGCCCTGGCGAGGTCTGGTAGGCGCAGGCCAGACCACGGCGCCACGGCACGGGGGTCCCGACGGCGCTAAGGGCGAAGATCTGGCGTCGCGGCTCTGTGCTCGCGAAACCGCGCGTTCGCCTCGTCGACGATCTCCCGAGCGCGGTCGGCGCCGAAGCGGCCGCTCGGCTGGAACTGCTTCCCCTTCGCCATGTTGTACGAGACGAAGAAGTGCTCGATCTCGTCGACCAGGTTCCCGTGCAGCGCGTCGAGCGAGCGCACGTCGTGGTGGTTACGCGAGTTCGCGGCCACCGCGATGAGGCGATCGTTGCGGGTCGTCCGGCCGCCTTCGGTCTGCTCGGCGACGATCACGCCGATCAAGCGGGCGGGGACGAGACAGCCGGTGAAGGCCGGCTCGTCCATGAGGACGAGCACGTCGAGCGGATCGCCGTCACCGCCGACGGTGGACGGAACGAAGCCGAAATCGTACGGGAAGACCGCTCCCGCCGCCAGGACCCCGCCGAGCTTGAACAGGCCGTACTCCTCATCGTAGTCGAACTTGTTCCGGCTTCCTTTGGGAGTTTCGATGATCACGTTCAACTCGTCGCTACCGGCCCGGACTGCGCTCAGGTGCGTGAGGGAGTCGTTGGTCGAGGACCGCCCGGCCATGATCGTTCTCCTATCGTGCGAGTGCCGTCTAGCAGCAGGGTACCGCACAGTGGCACGTCCCTTGCCTGACTGCCATCGACCGCCACCGTCCAGCGCACCCCTTCGTCAGAGCGTGCTTTCAGAGCGAGCCCGCGGCGAAGCCACCCGGCCAGAGGACTCACCGAGCTACCGTGAACGTCAGCACACGCCCGGCCACGCTGAGTGCGGCCGAGGCGCTCGCCACAGCGCCGCTCTTCGCCGAGCTCAGCTCGATCGACCTCGCACGGCTCGTGCCTGAGCTCGAGGAGTGCGAGCTCCAGGCCGGCCAGGTCGTCTTCTGCCAGGGCGATCCGGGTGACGGGCTCTACGTGATCCGCTCCGGCACGGCCGAAGTGAGCGTCCCCACCCCTAACGGGTCGCAGTCGGTGAGCACGCTCGAGGCGCCAGCCATCTTCGGCGAGGCCGCCTTGCTCAGGGACGAGCCCCGCTCGGCGAGCGTGATCGCCAGGACCCCGCTGTCGCTCTGGACGTTGCCGCGCGAGCGCTTCGAGGCGTTGCTCGACCAGCATCCCCGTCTGGCAGTCCAGATCGCCGCCGCGCTCGCCGGCCGCCTGACCGACGTCACGGAGCGCCTGTCTGCTAGCCAGGAGCAGGTCGTGATCGTGGCTCGGGCCGCCTACGACGCGCTCGACCCGCCGGCCCAGGCCCTGCTCCGGCGGGCGGCCGTGTTCGCCGAGCTCGACGCTGAGCTCCTCCGGGCACTGCTCGGGTCGGCCTGGTCGCCGCCGACGTGGGAGCGACTCGTCCAGGAGGGGGTCTTTCTGCAACCCACCGACCGCGCGGGATGGGTTCGGTTTGTCCAGGCGTCCCTCCGTGGCTTCCTGTTGCATCAGCTCCGAGCCGAGGTCGGCGGGCGGGGGCTGCGGGACTGGCAGCGTCGGGCGGCAGATCTGTTGCTCGCCCGCGACGACGCCGAGCCGGAGCAGGTGCTCGAGCTGCTGGCGGCGGCCGGCGAATGGCGCCGACTCGCCCGACTGATCGAGGAGCAGGGCTCGGCGATCGCCGAGCAGGCGCCGGAGAGCGTCGAGGGCTACCTGCGGGTGCTCCCGCCGAGACTGCTCTGGCGACGTCCTCGGCTCGTCTGTCTCTGGGCCGAGTGCTGCGCGGCGCAGGGCAAGCTCGAGCAGGCCATCGAAGTCTACCACGGGGCCGAGCGCCGCGACCCCGCGGCCCGTGGCGGGCCGCTTGCGCTGACCTACCAGCAGGCGCTGGCGGGTCTCCACGAGAAGCTGGGGCAGCAGGAGGAGGGGCTTGCCTGCCTCCGCCGCGTGCACCAGCTCCGTCAGCAGGGGTCCGACCTGGCCGATCGCGAAGACGGCAACGCTCAGCTCCATACCGGTCTGTCGGCCGACGTCATCCGGGCCGAGCATCGTCTCCTCGACGGCGATGATCGGCGGGCCGGGCCGAGGCTCTCGTTCGCGACGTTACAGGAGCTGTGCGAGGGGCGCATGCTCCCGTGGCGTGGGTTGGTCACGATCGGGATCCTCGGCCTGACGGCGCTGGCCTGGTTCCTGCCACCGCCGGCCGGCCTGTCGGACAGCGGTCTGCGGGTCCTGGCGACCATCGTCGCGCTGGTCGCGCTGAGTTTTCTCGACGTCTTGCCAGACTATCTCCTCGGCCTGCTGATGCTCGCCGCCTGGATCGTGACGGGGACACTGCCGGCGAGCGTGGCGGTCGCCGGCTTCGGCAATCCCACCTGGTTCCTGCTGCTGGCGAGCATGGCGATCGGGGCGGCGGTTGAGCGAAGCGGGTTGCTCTACCGCGGAGCGATCGAGCTGGTGCGCCATCTGCCGTCCAGCCACACAGTCCGCTGCCTGACGCTGGCCGGCCTGGGCGTGCTCTTCTCACCGGGCATGCCGAGCCCGAACGCGCGTCTCCTGCTGGCGGCACCGCTGGCCCGAGACATCGCCGACTCTCTCCGCTACCCGCCCCACAGCGGTGGCTCGGCCGGCCTGGCGCTGGCCACCTTCGTCGGGTTCGCGCTCATGGGGTCCCTCTTCCTGACCGGCAATGCCCTGTGCTTACTCGTCTATGGCCTCTTCCCGCCGGAAGTCCAGGCCCGGATGAGCTGGGTCGACTGGTTCCTGGCGGGATTGCCGACCCACCTGGCGCTGTTTGTCCTGACGATGCTTTTCGTGCTTGCTCGCTATCGTCCCGAGCGCGACGAGGCGCCACCGGAAGGGACGCTCGCCCTGCAGCGCCGGGTGCTCGGCCCCCTCTCGCGGGACGAGTGGAGTGCCTTGCTGATCGTCGGGTTGATCCTGATTGGCTTCTCGACCCAGTCGCTTCACGGGATCGATCCCGCCTGGCTCGCCGTCGCGGCAGTCGCGGCGCTGTTCCTGACCGGCACCCTCGACGACTCGACCTTCAAGCACGGGGTGAACCTCAGCTTCCTGCTCTACGTCGGGGTCGTGTTCGGCTTCGGCGCGATCTTCGCCCACGTCGAGCTGGATCGCTGGCTCAGCCAGAACCTCGGGGTGCTCGCCCAGCTCAGCGGGGGCAGCCCGACGCTGTTCGTGCTGGCGGTGGCGGGGATCGCTGCCCTCCTCGGCCTGCTGCTCCGTCCGGGTCCGATCGCCCTCCTCCTGGCCTTGGCCCTGTTCCAGACGGCCGCCACGGTTGGCGTGGATCCCTGGGTGGTGGCGATCACGGTCATCCTGGCGACCAACCTCTGGCTCTACCCCCAGCAGAATGTGCTCTACCTGACGGCGTATTACGCCACCGAGGAACGCGCCTTCACCCACGCCCAGGCCCGGCCGCTCGCCATCGCCTACGCCGCTTTCGTGTTCCTGGCGATCCTGATCAGCATCCCCTACTGGCGCTGGATCGGGCTCATCGCCTGAGCCACGGTCGTGGCTCGGTGAGGCCGCCGGCCGTACAATCTGGGCAGGCGGCTCCCTCGACGCGACCGAATGTCCGTTCACCGTGACCGCCGAGCGCTGGAGCTGCTGATGACCGAACCGGTTGCGTTCCTGGCCGTGCGCCCCCATCCAGACGACGAGAGCAGCGCCACTGGCGGGCTGCTGGCGCAGTTCGCCGCCCGAGGGCTGCGGACGGCCGTGATCACCTGCACCGGTGGCGAGGAAGGCGAGATCGTCGACCCCGACCTCGACTATGGCGAGGCCTTCCCGCGGCTGGCCGAGATTCGCGAGCGCGAGCTGCGGGCGGCCTGCGACGTGCTGGGCGTGGCCGAGCTGCGTCTCCTGGGCTACCGCGATTCTGGCATGGCCGAGTCAGCGGCCAACGCCAATCCCGCCGCCTTCTGCAACGTCGACCTGGACGAGGCCGGCGGGAAGGTCGCCCGGCTGATCCGCGAGCTGCGCCCGAGGGTCGTCGTGACTGAGAACGACAACGGGACCTACGGCCACCCCGACCACGTCATGTGCCACCGCGTCACCATGCGGGCCTGG
>JACCZL010000366.1 GCA_013695975.1 Chloroflexota bacterium | reverse complement strand
ATCACGATCAGTCCCGACGTATCCTTGTCGAGACGATGGACGATGCCGGGTCGCTGCTCACCGGTCGGGTCCTGCAGCTCAGGAAAGCGTCCCAGGAGGGCGTTGACCAGGGTACCGTCCGAATGGCCGGGGGCCGGATGAACGACCAGGCCGGGGGGCTTGTCGACCACGATCATCGAAGGATCTTCGTAAAGCACCGTCAGCGGAATCTCGGCGGCCGGCCGCGGCGTCACGTGGGGCGGCACCGAGCCGACTTCGACCCGCTGGCCCGACTCGACTCGATCGCCAGCCCTCCGTCGGCGCCCTTCCACGGTCACGGCGCCCAACCCGATCAGGCGCTGCCATTCCGAGCGAGAGCGTCTACCGACCGTGCGCGTCAGGAAAGCGTCGAGTCGTTGGCGATTGGCATAGGGGGGCACTTGAAGCTGCTGGACGCCGTCGGGTCTCGACCAGACTCGTGGCCGGAGGGGCTCGCGATTAGGCACGGTGCTCGAGCTGGCGCTCGCGGGGGGGGAAGAGGACCGAGATGGCCAGGCCGGCCACGCCGACGCAGATCGCCGAGTCGGCGATGTTGAAGACCGGCCAGAACGTCAGGTCGATGAAATCGACCACGTAGCCGTCCCGCACGCGATCGATGAGATTGCCGATCGCCCCACCCATCTGGAGGCCCAGGCAGAGATTCAAGAACCAGCTCGGCTCGGGGACGTAGCGGTAGCTGGCGATGATGACGCCGATGACGATCACGCCGACCACGATGAAGAAATAGGTCTGGTCCTGGAGCAGCCCAAAGGCCGCGCCGCGATTCTCGACGTAGGTCAGGCGGATGTACTCGCCGAGGATCGGTCGTGAGGGGACCCCGCGCTCGAGCAGGTGCTCAATCGCCAGCTCCTTGGTCCAGCGATCCAGCAGGACCACCGCCGCGCTCGTGACGATGAACAGGGCCACCCGGGCGGAGAGCCACCGCGGCCGCTCCGTCGCCTTTTTGCTGCCGAGGCCGCCCCACCCCAGCATCGCTCAGGCAGTGCCGTTGGCGCGGGCAACACTGAGCTGGAGCGGTTCGCCGTCGAGATCGCCTGACCAGACGTGGCCGACCTGCTCGGGATGTGGTCGCAACGCCACCGACAACGTTTCCTGTCGGATGTAGTCCGCGTGGTCACGGAAGACCGGCGCCAGGGTGTCGCCGGCCTCGTAGACCGTGACGATCCGATCCTGGACCTCGAATCCGGCATCCTTCCGCATCGTTTGGATCCGATGGACAACCTCGCGGGCACGCCCGGCTGAGACCAGCTCAGGCGTGAGCGTGGTGTCGAGGACGAGGGTATATCCGTCGGCCTCGAACGCGGCAAAACCGCTTCGCGCCTGGCTGGTGACCTGAACCTCCTCGGCCGCCAGCCGCTCACCAACGACCTCGACCGAGCCGTCGTCGCGCACGACGAAGCGCCCCTCGCGGAGCGCCGCGAGCACCCCGGGGAACCGGGGCCCGAGCCTCGGCCCTAGCTGGGCCGGCTTCGGTCGCACCACCCTTTGGACCACGTCCGCCAGATCGCCCCCGAGCTCGAGACGCTCGACGTTCAGCTCGCGAGCGATCTCTTCGTGTAGCTCCGCCGGCAGCGTCGGGGCGTCAGCCGGCGCGGCGACGCGGGCGAGCGCGAGTGGCTGACGAACCTTCAGGCCGGCCTGCTCGCGGGCAGCCCGCCCCAGGCCGACCAACCGCCGAGCCAGCTCGACCTGCCGCTCGAGCTCGCGGTCGATCAGCGATTCGTTTGCCTCAGGAAAGCGGGTGTGGTGGACACTCTCCGGTGCGGCGCCGTCCACCGAGCGGACGAGATTCTGGTACATCGCCTCGCTCAAGAAGGGCAGGAACGGCGCGACCAGACGAGTGAGGGTCGTGAGGACCTCGTAGAGGGTGTGCTGGGCGGCTCGCTTGTCGAGGTCCTCGGCGGCCTTCCAGAATCGGCGCCGACTTCGCCGAACGTACCAGGTGGAGAGGTCGTCGACGAACCGCTCGACGGCCCGGGTGGGTCCGGCCGCGTCGATCCGATCGAGGCCCTGGCGCACCGTCCCGACCAGGCTCTGCAGTCTCGACAGAATCCAGCGGTCCAACACCGTCCGCTCGATCGCTGGGATCCGGTCGGCGGCGGGATCGAAGCGGTCGATACGGGCATAGGTCACGAAGAAGCTATAGATGTTCCAGAGGACCAGGAGCTTACGCTTGACGTCCTCGGCTGGCCCGTAACCAAAGTTGAGATTGGACTGGACGTTTTGACCGCAGTAGAGCCAACGCATCGCGTCTGCGCCCATCTTCTCGGCCGCTTCGTCGAACCAGATCGCGTTGCCGAGGCTCTTGTGCATCGGCTTGCCGTGCTCGTCCATGAGCTTTTCAAAGGCCAGCACGCTGCGATAAGGCGCCTGGTCCTTCAGGGTCACGCTCATGAAGAGCATGCTGTAGAACCAGAGCCGAATCTGCTCGCGCATCTCGGTGATGAAGTCGGCAGGGTACCAGGACTGCCAGTTGCCCTCATCCGAGAGATACTGGAGCGTCGAAAAGGGAACGATGCCAGCATCGAGCCAGGCATCGCCGACCTCGGAGATGCGGCTGACGGTCTCGCCGCACCCGTCACAGCGGATCTTGACGTCGTCGATCCAGGGTCGATGGAGCTCCTTGAGCCCCTCGAGCCCCGCGACGGCACGCTCCTTCAGCTCGGCCAGCGTCCCGATGACCGTCAGCTTGCCGCACGGGCACGGATAGAACGGCAGCGGCAGGCCCCAGTAGCGCTTACGGCTGATGTTCCAATCGCCCATGTTGGACAGCCAGTCGTCCATTCGCTTGCCGGCCGACGGTGGCACCCAGGTCACGCTCTCGGAGGCGGCCTTCATCCTGGGGCGGATCTCATCGGCGGCGATGAACCACTCGTCAGCCAGGCGAAAGACCAGCTCCTCACCGCAGCGCCAGCAGGTCGGATAGCGGTGGGTGTACTCGAGCGGGCGGTACAGGACGCCCTTGGCCTGGAGGCTCGCCATGATCGCTGGGTTGGTCTCACGGACGTTGCGGCCCGCCAGCTCGCCGAAGTCGGGCAGATAGTCGCCACTCTCGGTGAGCGGCGCCACCACCGCCAGGTTGTGGATCTTCGACAGCTCGTAGTCCTCGGCGCCGGCGCCGGGCGCGATATGCACGATGCCGGTGCCCTCTTCCTCGCCAACCTCGTCCCAGGGGATGACTCGATGCTCGACCCCGCGCTGGGCCGGAATCTCGTCGAACGGGCCCCGATAGCCCAGACCGACCAGCTCGCTCCCTCGAACCCGCCCCAGCTCCACAAACGCGCCCTTCAAGAAGGCGGTCGTGCGAGGCGACAGGTAGTAGACGCGCCCGTCCTGTCGGATTCTGGCGTACTCGCGGTCAGGGTGAACGGCGAGGGCGACGTTCGCGGCCAGGGTCCAGGGGGTCGTCGTCCAGACCAGGAAATGCTCGTTTTCGCGGTTTGCGATCGGCAGGGCGAGGTACACTGAGGTGTGGGTGAGGTCACGGTAGGAATCGGTGCCCACCAGCTCGTGCTGCGACAGGCCAGTCCCACAGCGGATGCACCAGGGCATCGAGCGGGCGCCGCGATAGAGCCAGCCGCGCTCGTGGCAGGCCTTGAGAAAATGCCAGATATGCTCGATGTTGTCGTCGGTGTGGGTGTAGTACGAATCACCCCAGTCCATCCACTGGCCCAGCCGAATGGATT
>JACCZL010000362.1 GCA_013695975.1 Chloroflexota bacterium | reverse complement strand
TTGCGCGTGCCGACCTTCATCGCCTCGACGATGATTCCCTCGCGCATCTGGGTCCAGCCGGGCTTGTCGTACTGCTCGTAGAAGTGGCTGTTGCCCTCGCCTGCCTTGACCGAGCGAATCTCGAGCTGGTCGTAGGCGTCGCGGGCCTCCTTGACGCGGCCCTCGTCCTTGGTCTGATCGCGGACGTACTCCTCGACCGCCTCGATCGAGACGATCTCGGGCGCAACCCGCGCCACCGCGGCCATGCAGCGGTAGTCGGTGCTGTCGTCGTTGTAAACCCAGAGGCCGGAAAAACTGGCCGAGCCCTCCGGCGCAAAAACGCCTGGCCGCTCCGGGCTCGGGATGACCGCCAGGGTCCAGTCGTGCGGCTTCTGGTGGGTGAACTTGAGCAGCTCCTCAGCCGGGCGATCGGAAGTCACCAGTAAGAAGCCGCCATCGCGGACGAGCTTGTTGATCGGCTGGATGCCGTACCAGGCCCAGGACTCGATGCCCTTGCACATCACGTCGTCGACGCAGATCGAGACGTCGACACTGGCCGGCTCGTACCTGGCGAGGCTCTTCTCGAGCTCGTCGCCGTCCGAGGCAATGACGGCGAAGTTCTTGGCCGGGACGCCGTTCCGCTCGGGCGAGTCACCGTAGCGCGCGAAGGCGGTGCCGACGCGACCGTCCTTGCGGGCCGCGACCACCAGCCCACGGCAGACGCGGTTGGCGAGCGTCTTTTGAAAGATGCCGCGGTAAACGACCTCGACGGACGACGATGTCACCGCGGGTGGCGCCTGTGCCATAAGCCTACCCCTTCCGGATGCGGGATCGCGGGCAGTCCGGTCCCGCGACATTGGTCGGATGGTCTCACCATCGGTCCAGATGGTACGCCGACGGTCGGCGACGGTCAAGCTTAGCCCGGGCCGGCGTCCGACTCCTGGTTGGCAAACACCGCGTGCGGCCCGGCGCCGGGATTGGCGACCTCTCGGATGCCGCGGTCACGGTTGGAGACGTTGCCGGTGCCGGGTCCGGCGGTGAACAGGTCTGGCTGCGCATCGAAGCGCTGCAGGCATTCCGGCGAGCAGAAGTGGTAATGCTGCTCGGCGTACTCGACGATCAATCGCGGCCCGCGCTGCCGAGCGGGCTGGCCACAGACGGGATCAAGCCGCATCGGGACACCTCCCCTTTCGTCACGTTCCAGCCATGCATGGTAGCATGTCGACATGCGTGATGCCGTCATCGTCGAGGCGTGCCGGACGGCGATTGGCCGCTACGGCGGAGCCCTCAAGGACGTCCGCCCGGACGACCTCGGGGCGGCCGTGATCCAGGAGGTCGTCCGCCGCACGGCGATCGACCCGGCCGAGATCGAGGACGTGATTTTCGGCTGTGCCAACCAGGCCGGCGAGGACAATCGCAATGTGGCGCGGATGTCGCTGTTGCTGGCTGGATTGCCGATCGACGTGGGTGGCCAGACCGTCAATCGGCTGTGCGGCTCCGGGCTTCAGGCGATCAACAGCGCGGCCCAGGCCATTCAGGCCGGGGCCGGCGACGTGTTCATCGCGGGCGGGGTCGAGAGCATGACCCGCGCACCGTTCGTGATGCCCAAGGCGCAGGCCGAATTCCCGCGCGGCGACGTCACCGTTCACGACTCTACGATCGGCTGGCGCTTCGTCAACCCAAAGCTGGCCGACATGTACTACCCGTACTCGATGGGCGAGACGGCCGAGAACGTCGCGGAGGGGCACGGCATCAGCCGCGAAGAGCAGGACCGCTTCGCCCTCCGCAGTCAGCAGCGGGCCGTCGCGGCGATCGAGCAGGGGCGCTTCAAGGACGAGATCGTGGCGGTCGCGGCGCCCCGACGGCGCGGCGACCCCGTCATGGTTGAGGTGGACGAGCACCCGCGGCCGGAGACGACGCTGGAGAAGCTGGGCCAGCTCAAGCCGGCCTTTCGGAAGGACGGGACCGTGACGGCCGGCAACTCCTCTGGCGTCAACGACGGCGCGGCCGCGACGCTGGTGATGGCCCGCGACAAGGCCGAGGCACTCGGCTACCAGGCGCGCGCCAGGATCGTGGCGAGCGCGGTCGCCGGCGTCGATCCGGCCTGTATGGGGATCGGGCCGGTGCCGGCGACCAGGAAGGTGCTGCAACGGGCTGGGCTGAGCGCCGACGACCTCGACTTGATCGAGCTGAACGAGGCTTTTGCCGCCCAGAGCATCGCTTGCATCCGCGAGCTCGGACTCGACGAGGACAGGGTAAACGTCAACGGCGGCGCGATCGCGCTCGGCCACCCGCTCGGCTGCTCTGGCGCCCGCCTGGTGACGACGCTGCTGCACGAGATGGAGCGCCGTGACGTGCAGTTCGGGCTCGCGACAATGTGCATCGGGGTCGGCCAGGGCATCGCGACGGTCCTCCAGCGACTGTAAAACTACACCGCGACCGTGAGGGAGCGGCATGGCGTGTCGAGGCACTGGGCCACTCCCTCACGGTCGCGGTGCAGATGAACGGGTCAGGATAGGGGGTCGGCATGACCGAGATCGAGCCGGGGCTGACCGGCGAGGTCGTTCGGGTGGTCAGCGAGGACATCACCGCCCACGCGATGGGGTCCGGCGGAGTAAAGGTGCTGGGCACGCCGGCGATGCTGATGCTGATGGAGCAGGCGGCGCTGACGGCGGTCGAGGCGGCGCTCGGCGAGGGACAGACGACGGTCGGGACGCGTCTGGACGTGCAGCATCTGGCGGCAACGCCGATCGGCATGCGGGTCACGGCGCGAGCCCGGCTGGTGGCGGTTGACGGACGGAAGCTGACCTACGAGGTCGAGGCTGAGGACGAACGCGAGCCAATCGGCAGGGGCCACCACGAACGGTTCGTCGTCGACAAGGCCCGCTTTCTCGAGCGTGTCGCGGACAAGGCGGAGCCGTAGGGGTTGCTCGGGGCACCGGCCAGACCTCTCTGAGGCAGATGGGTGACCAACGAGAAACGGCCGAGGCATTCGCCTCGGCCGCTGCGCTCGTGAGAGTCGCTGCCACGTCAGACGCCCAGCGCGGACGCATTGCCGCAAGGGTGACGGCGCGGACTGTTTGACTCCCTTAAGAATGAGTTGCCGGGAACCGAATGCTCACCGCACGAAGTCCCCGCGGTCAGTAATCGAGCGCATGACCATTATACCGGATCTCGGCCCGGGCGTGGGCTTTCCCGCGCTTGACCACCGAGGTCGTGGCACTTACCATGGCCCCCGTAGGGGCGCCCGTTTGGAGGTTTCCATGGCATACGAGCACATCCTGACCGAGCGGGACGGGCCGGTCGGCGTCGTCACCCTCAATCGCCCGAAGCAGCTCAACGCGCTGAGCGGCCCACTGATGGAGGAGCTGGTCGCGGCGCTCGAGGCGTTCGAGCGGGACGACGAGATCCGCGCCATCATTTTGACTGGTGGCCCGTCGGTGTTCGCGGCGGGGGCCGACCTCAAGGAGTTTGCCGTCCAGACCGCCGTCGGGATGCTGACCAACAACCGGATCGCCCTCTGGGATCGGATCAAGGCGATCTCGAAGCCGCTGATCGCGGCAGTCAGCGGCTTCGCCCTCGGAGGCGGCTGCGAACTGGCGATGCTCTGCGACATGATCATCGCCTCGGAGACGGCCCGCTTTGGTCAGCCGGAGATCAACGTCGGGCTGATGCCCGGGGCCGGCGGGACCCAGCGCCTGACGCGGACGGTCGGCAAGTTCAAGGCGATGGAGATGGTCATGACCGGCAAGTTCATCGACGCCCGCGAGGCCGAGCGGCGAGGACTCGCCAATCGCGTCGTCCCGCCCGAAGTGCTGCTGGATGAGGCCAAGCGGCTCGGCTTCGAGCTGGCCGAGAAGCCTCCGATCTCCTTGCGCCTGGCCAAGGAGTGCGTCGTCAAGGCGTTCGAGACGACCCTCGCCGAGGGGATCGAGTATGAGCGCAAGCTGTTTTACTTTCTCTTCGCCGCCGAGGACACGAAAGAAGGGATCAACGCCTTCATCGAGAAGCGCAAACCGGTCTACCACGGGCGCTGAGCGATGGCCTC
>JACCZL010000340.1 GCA_013695975.1 Chloroflexota bacterium | reverse complement strand
CTCGCGGGCGGCTCCCTTGGCCTCGTCGAGCGCGTGCGTCGTCACTTCCAGGGCCGCCTCTTTGGCCTGTCGGATCGCCTGCTCCGTCACGTCCTGGACGACGACCGTGGCTCGCTCGGTGATGATCTCAGGGTTCAGCCTCTGCGAGATCGCGTCGATCGTCCCGCCCATCTCGGTCCGGGTTTGTTCGATCTCGACCCGAATGTCCTCGGTATCAGCTTCGTCACCGAGGGTCGTGCTCTCCACGGAGGGGATGGGCCGTCTCTCTCCCCGGGAGGGGGTGACGCGAATGGGCTCGTTCGGCTCGTCATAGGGCTTCATGTGATCTGCTCCTTTGCCCAGGCAGTGTCTTCCTTCAGGCTCTCGATCGTCTCCCGTGGCGCCAGGTCCTGTTGCTTGAGGGCGGTGAGACCTTTCTGGACGAGGACGTAGCCGACGCCGGCAACCACCAATCCAACCAGCAGGGCCGATAGCCACCAGGACAGACCGTTTGTTGCCAGCACGATGATCACGGCGGCCAGGATTGCGAGGAAGCCGGCGTAGGCGACGGCTCCCCCGACGGCGAGGAAGCCGACGTCACGCCCGATCTGTGAGGCCTTGTGGGCCATCTCGGTCTTGGCGAGCTGCACTTCCTGGCGCGCCAACGTGGCGGTCTCGCGGGCGAGGTCCGCGAGGAGCTCGCCGAGCGGGCGGTCGTCTCGGGTCTGCTGCATGGCGCCTCCCTAGATGCCAGTCGCAGCCGGCGGGTAGCCGGCCCGCGCTGCCGGCACGGGGCTCGGGCGCTGGCCTACCGTCTCCGCGTCGTAGCCCGGCGTGTGCGCCCGGGTGCCGGCAGCCGGGCTTTCGGCGGTCGGCGTGTAGGGGGTCGGCGGGTAGGGGCGGGTCGAGGCGCTGCCCGGTGCGGCTGCCCGCTGGCTCGAGCTTTTCAGGAAGCGGGCCAACAGGAACCCTAGCCCCAACGCGCCGCTGAGGAAGAGGGTCGGTTGACGTCGGGCGTAGCCCTCCGTCTCACGAACGATCTGGTCCACGTCTTTGTCGCGCAGGTACCCGGAGAAGTGCTCGATCTGCTCGGCGCTCTTGTCGGCGTACTGAGCGGCCGTCGACTGCTCCTGCTCTCGGAGCTGCTGACCGACCTGCCGAACCGCATGGGCAACCGTGCCCAGACCCTCGACGGCCCGCTCCTTGCCGCTCTCCAGCCGCGAGGTTGCCTGCTGCTTGGCGTGCTCAGTCACCTGTCCCGCCTTGTCCTTGGCCTGGTCGGTAACTTGCCCTGCCTTCTCCTGAACCTGGTCGGCGACCTGCCCCGCCTTGTCCTTGGCCTGGTCGACAACTCCGCCCGTCTGCTGAGCGGATCGGCCGGTAGTACCCGGCGTCCCGGCGCTGCGCGCACCCGCGCTAAAATCCCGATCGTGGTCAGCCATGAGGGATCTCCTTCCCAGAATCCGATGACACTGGCATCAGGCGAAAATCGCCGATGCTCCGCGATTACGTGGGCAGCCTCCCTGCCCGTCTCCTTGGGTCCGGCTTACGTTACGTAGCCCATACAACGCAGGTTGCGTGCCACACCGCCAGACGGCCGAGCAGCGCCCACGATCTGCCCGAGCAAGTGAGCGCTCCACAGGGGACCAGGCCGTCCCGTGCAGGCGCCGCTTGCCGTTCCTGTGCATGGATGAGCGCGCCCTGCGCCGACGTTGACGGTCGCCAGAGCGCGCCCTTTTGCCTTCGGCCTGGCGGCCGGTCGCAATCGAGCGCCCAGTCCATGTATAAACGGGCACTCGAACCCTCAAGCCGATCACTGCCTGAGAGGACACGCATGCCCCTATCCCGTTCGATACGGGCCACTCTCACAGCCGCCTCGGGGCGCTCGCTGCTGGTGCTCCTGACGGTCCTGATCGCAGGCCCGTTTCCCGCGGTCCAGAGCAGGGCGCTTGCTGGTGCGGTCGCCGCGCCGAATGCCCCACAGCCAGCCCTTCACGACGTGCGCTTCGGGATGAACGAGACCGCCAGTGCCAACGTCGGCGATGCCGCCGACCGGGCCGGGGTCAACTGGTCCAGGGTCACCTTCTGGTGGAGCCAGCTCCAGAAGAGCGGGCCGAGCGACTTCGACCTGTTCGCGACGGAGCACGATGTCCACATCAACTCTGAGGTAGAGCGCGGCCGCGAGCTGGTCGGGCTGGTCCTCAACACGCCCGGCTGGGCCAGCGCCGACGGCTCCCCGAACGGCGTCCCGAAGAACCTCTTCCTGCCCTGGGACCACCCGGACAACCACTGGGGACGGTTCATGCGTCGGCTGGCCGAGCACTACCGTGGGCGAGTCGATAGCTGGGTGATCTGGAACGAGGTCGACATCCAACACGGCCAGTGGCGGACCTGGAACGGCTCCGACGAAGAGTACGTCCAGCTCCTCAAGGTCGCCTACCGCGCGCTCAAGGCCGGCAACCCCGCCGCCACGGTCGTCCCCTACGGAGCGGCCTGGTGGTACGACCGGGGCGGAAAGCTGACGCGGCTGCTCGACCTCCTGGCTGCCGATCCGGAGGCGCGGGCCTCGAACTACTTCTTCGACGCCGCCAACCTCCACCTCTACAGCCGCGCCGACGACATCCCCAACGTCGTCGCCTGGTATCGAGGCCAACTCGCCGCGCGCGGCATGCGGAAGCCGATCTGGATCGCCGAGATGAACGCGATCCCCTACGACGACCCGATCTGGCCAGCCAGCAAGGCGAACTTCCGCGCCACCCTCGACGAGCAGGCATCCTACCTGGTCCAGGCGTTCGCGACGTACCTGGGGCTGGGCGTCACCCGGGTCAGCGTCAACCGCGCCATGGACGGCTCAGACTTCGAGGCCGGGGGCGAGCCGTTCGGCCTGCTCCGCAACGACGGCTCGACCCGACCGGCCTACACCGCGCTTCAGGTGGTGACGCGCCACTTCGCCGGCGCTCGCGAGGCGGCCTACTTCCCGACCGACGCCTCGGGCCTCACGCGCGTCGTCCTGACCAGGGACGGCGAACGGGTCACCGTGGTCTGGACGATGCGCCCGCGGCCGCTCCAGCTCGTCCTCGAGGCGGTCGCCCCGAAGGCCCAGCGGGTGACGAAGTACGGCCAGACCGAAACGCTCGACGCCCGAGACGGGGTCTACGAGCTGGAGCTGGCGCCGGCCACCGCCAACTCCAACGAGCACGACCCGACCGACTTCGTCGTGGGCGGCGACCCGATCATCCTGATCGAGCGGCTGCCCCCGGATTAAGCGCAGCGAATGCCGATGCAGGGGACATTGACACCGCGGATGGCCTTCAGGTACTAGAGATGTGACTCGGGCCACCATCGTCGATTCGGGCCGGCCCCGCGGCACGACGGACACTTCGGGGGAATCGTGAAGTTCGTGCTGTTTTCCGACCTCCACTTGGACGCGCCATTTGCGTGGCTGGGGGCTGATCCGCGG
>JACCZL010000334.1 GCA_013695975.1 Chloroflexota bacterium | reverse complement strand
GCTTAGGGGCGTCGGTCGCCTTCGCCGCCAGCGTGGCGGTCGGCTTGGCCGGCGCGGGTGCCGCCGGGGCGCAGGCCGCGATGAGTAGCGCGGCTGCGACCAGCGCGCTCGGCGTCAGAGCCGTTCTTGCCATCATCTTTGCATCTCCAAGCCGGACTGTCGAATGCGCGCGGACCCGCGGAATTGCCGACCGAGCGTCGCTCGCACGACGGACGTCCAGCCCGAGCGAGCGGCAGCCTGTGGGTTACCCGGAAGCGTATCCGAGGCCGTCCACCGCGGTAAGGGAGGCTGGACACTATGGTCGCGCATCCTCTACCATGACCGCGGCGCAGGTCGCGCCGCCCCGAGTTGGCCGCCGAACGGGAGCCCGTGATCGCCTAACTCTGCTCCCGCGGTCCGCGGTCTGGGTTCGGGTCAGCTCAGCATTGCGGGTAGTCGCTGGCGGAGGACCGCCTTGGCGTCCGGGCTGATCTGCCTAGCCGGGTGCGCGGCGGCTCGACGGTGGCGTAAGCACCCGGCCAGACCTGGCCCGCCGCGATGTCCGGCAGCTCGGTCAGGAGCGTGTTGTAGCCGTCGCAGTTGACGATGGCCTGCTTGAAGGCGGGGTGAAGCTGACAAATCCCTTGGCACGCCCTCACCCGCTGGGATAGAATGTAACCGTGGTTACAAACAGCCCGTGCCGTTGGGTGCTGCTGATCTACAGGGTGCCGCCGGAGCCGACCGCCGGGCGAGTGTCCGTCTGGCGCAAGCTCAAGCGCATCGGCGCCATCCTGCTCCATGACTCGGTCTGGGTGCTTCCGGCTTCACCGCGGACGATGGAACAGTTTCAGTGGTTAGCAACGGAGATCTCCGAGTTGGGCGGGGAGGCCATGCTCTGGCAGGGCGCCCTCTGTCTGGCCGGCCAGGCCGAAGCCCTAGTCCATGAGTTCCTGACCCAGGTGGATGTCGCCTACGCCGCGATCCTGACCTGCTTGCAGCGAGGCGACGCTGACCTGGTGGCGCTCTCGCGGCGGTACCAGCAGATCAAGCTCCAGGATCACCTGAACTCCGCGCTGGGCCAGCGGGCGCGAGAGGCGTTGATCGCAGCGGGAGGAGGAACCGACTCGTGAAGTGGGTGACGTGGGAGAACATCGGCGTGGATCGCATGGCCTGCGCCTGGCTGATCCGTCGCTTCATCGACCCCTCGGCCGAGTTCCTCTTCATACCGGCCGGCCAGCACCCACTCCCCGAGGGCGCCGAGCCTTTCGACATCCCCGGCGTCCGCCTCTCACACCGGCGAAGTCGCTCTAGCTTCCACACGATGTTGCAGGAGTACGAGCTGCAGGAAGCCGTGTTAGGTCGGATCGCCCAGATAGTCGACGAAGCCGACACCACGCAGGAGGTGATGGTCGAGCCGGCCGCTCCGGGTCTGGACTTGATCTGCCGAGGCATCCGGCTCACCAGCCCGAGTGATGAGGCTGCCCTGGAGCGAGGTGGTCTGGTCTACGAGGCGCTCTACGCGCAACTCACCGCCGACCCGCGCAGTTGACGGGAGATTACATGACCGGCATGGGGACACACGCGAACAAGCAGTTGGTCGGCCTGGGCATCGCCGTCGCCGTCTTGTTGCGCGGGTGCTTTAGCGGTCAGGCGGCCGCGAAGTACCAGGCCCAGGACGAGAGCGCGCCGAGACGATCACTGAGATGGGGGTTGAGCTGCTGCCCGCGATGGGTGTCACCACGGTGATCAACTTCCAGCCGACCGAGGGCGGCAAGGCGGCCATCACTTCTGGGCCAACGACGATCCGGTGTGGCTGGCGCAGGGCCTCCGCGCGGCACTCGATCAGACCAACAGCGCAGGAGGCAGTTGAGCCGGTATCTGAACAACGAGGCGAGGTTGTATTGGCTGGTTCGGGTGTTCATGCCCGCCAGAACCTAGCCGCGCCCAGGTTGAAGACCGCTTACATCCAGAAGAGGAGGGACTATATGAAGTGGGTCACGCGCGAGCGCCCGAAGGTGGACCGCGTCGCCTGTCCCTGGCTGATCAAGCGCTTCGTCGACGCTCAGGCCCAATTCCTCTACGTACCGGGCGACCAGGTGCTGGCCGTGGCTGAGCGTGAGCAAGCCATTCCCTTCGATGTTCCGGGAGTGGAGCTGGGGCACCACGGCGAGGAGTGCAGCTTTGACGCGATCATCAGGAAGTACAACCTGACCGATCCGGCCCTCCAGCGACTGGCGCTGATCGTTCGAGGGGCTGATACGGCCGCCAAGGATCTGACACCCGAGTCTCGAGGGCTGGAGGCGATCGCCGAGGGCTTCAGGCTCGTGTACCAGGATGACCAGGAGCAGCTCGAGCACGAGCTGCCGGTCTACGCGGCGCTCTACGCCTATTGCCGCCAGCGCAGCGAAGGAGCGAGCTAGCACCATGACCACGACGCCCACGGTCCTTTTCCTCTGTCCCCACAACGCGCTGCGGAGTGTGATCGCCGCGGCGCTCTGCAATCAACTAGCGGCCGGTCGTGCGCGTGGCGAGTCCGCCGGGACAGAGCCGGACGAGCGGGTGAATGAGCGGACGATCACCGTGCTGCGGGAGGTCGGGATCGACGTCGCCGACCGGAAGCCGGGCCGGGTCAGCCGGCAGCAGCTCGAGCGCGCTGACCGCGTGATCAGCCTGGGGTGCCCCCTTGCGCCGGACTTGGCCGCGGCTGCCGCCGGCAAAATCCAGGAGTGGCCGATGCCGGACACCACCAATAAGCCGGTTGAAGCTGTGCGCGAGGTCCGGGAGCTGATCAGGGTGCGGGTGGAGCGGCTGCTCGAGGAGTTGGGCCACCCCGAAAGCGTCAAGGGATCGATATGAGCCTTGGAGAGACGGCCCACCCAGAAGACCGACTCGACCTGCAGCCCGAGGTCAGTCTGTGGCCGCTCGTCGGCTACTTCCTGAAGCTCGGGGCGATCGGCTTCGGCGGCCCGGCCGCCCTGGTCGGGTTCATGCACCGCGACCTGGTTGAGCAGCGCCGGTGGATCGACGAGGAGACGTACAAGCTAGCCCTGGCGCTGGCCCAGATCATGCCCGGCCCGTTGGCCGCTCAGACGGCGATCGCGATCGGCTACTTTCAGGCCGGGATCATCGGGGCCACCCTCGTCGGGCTATCGTTCGTCCTGCCGTCGTTCCTGATGGTGGTCGGCCTCTCGATGCTCTACGTCGCCTACGGCGGCCTCTGGTGGATGCAGGCCCTCTTCTACGGGATCGGCGCGGCGGTCATCGCGATCATCGCCATTGCTGCCTACAAGCTGGCGCGCTCGACCAACAAGCGCGACCCGCTGCTGTGGGGCATCTTTGCTTTCCTGGCGATCGCGACGGCCTGGTTCCAGGCCGAGCTGGCCGAGCTCTTCATCCTGGCCGGGCTGCTGACCCTGATGATCAAAGCCCCACCGACCTGGCTGAAGGCACGGATCCCGTTCCTGAGCGTCGTGCCGTGGCCGCTGGCACTGCCACTCCTGCAGGTGGCCCCGACCGCGCCCGGACCGACCATGGAGGTGCTGCTGCAGATCCTGCTCTTCTTCACCAAGGCCGGCGCCTTCGTGTTTGGGAGCGGCCTGGCGATCGTGCCCTTCCTCTATCAGGGCGTCGTCCAGCAGTATGGCTGGCTCGACGAGCACCAGTTCCTGGACGCGGTGGCGGTGGCCATGATCACCCCCGGTCCCGTGGTCATCACCGTGGCCTTCATCGGCTATTTGGTCGCCGGCCTGGCGGGGGCCACCGCGGCGGCGATCGGGATCTTCTTGCCGGTGTACGTCCTGACGATCGTCCCGGCGCCCTGGTTCAAGCGACACCGGGACAACGCCCAACTGAAGGCGTTCGTTCAAGGCGCCACCGCTGCCGCCACCGGCGCGATTGCCGGTGCTGTGGTGGTGCTCGGCCTCCGGTCGATCTTCGACCTGCCGACCGCCCTCATCGCCTTGGTCAGCCTGGGAGTGCTCTGGCGGTTCAAGCTCACCGAGCCGGTCCTGGTCACAGCGGCTGGTCTGGCAGGGCTGGTGCTGTGGCCGTTGGTGCGCGGGGGTGGGTGAGGAGGATCTCTTCACTCGGCGCTGATCAGGTCAACCTTCCACTGGCCATATTGATCGTCTTGGTGGCCGGCCGGATCATAACGGTGGAAACTGAAGCCAACACGACCCGTGATGATCGGCGGCGTCGACCGCCAGCCTTCAGTCACGGCCACAAGCAGCGGCACATGGTGGTGGCGGTCAAATTGGGTCAGGCGTAGATTGGGCCCTGAGCGTTGGCGTAGCCAGCGAACAGCCCCGTCCCTCTCCAGGACCTCGCCCCCTGTGCGGCTGGTGATCGAAACCCTGCCCAGGAGCAGTACCTCGATCCCGCGCAATCCCGGGGAACTGACAGCTTGTTCAAAGGCGCGTCGTGTCTCCGCGATCGACTGCTGACTGAGCGCGTCGCTAGAGGCATCGTCACGGGTGGGAGTAGCCGTTCCAAAACTGACCGTCGAGGTACCAGGAGGTGATGTAACGGTCACCGGCGCGCTCAGTGCGGGGGTTCGGATCGGCGTTGCCGCCGCACGCGCGGCTGTTGCCGCTGCACCGGGAATAGTCCCTCCCGCATCGCATCCCACCACCAGGCCCGCCAAGGCGAGCACAAGCATCGGCGGGAGTAGGTGGGGCTGGAGCGATCTAGCGCGGGAGCGCAACTCGGGCCGCGGTGTCCTTCGGGATGCTTGTGACAACACGGTACCGCCAGGAACGGAGTGATCGCTAGCGGCAGCCCGGGCGGGCCCCCGTAGCTTGACCTCATCGT
Source organism: Chloroflexota bacterium (assembly GCA_013695975.1). GTDB lineage: Bacteria > Chloroflexota > UBA6077 > UBA6077 > JACCZL01 > JACCZL01. Next base: position 866 of record JACCZL010000334.1, on the reverse strand, counting down.
CTGACTGTCTCGATACAACCGTCCATATACTGGCGGTGCATCGACGTGTCCGCGGCGTTGGCCGTGATGACCGTCGGGTGGCTAAGCTTTGCGATTACGGCGATCTGTCCATTCGTAAACGGCAGGGTGTTCTCCAGGCCGACCGCACTCATCCGCTCCTCGGCGAGCCACTCCAGTGGAGCGAGGAATCTCGGTTGCCATCTGCGAGCCGGGATCCTTCGCTCCGCTCAGGACGACAAGCCAAGACGTCTTTGGCCCTTTGCTAGCCGCCCTCGTTCGCGGCGAGCACCTCCGCGGGCTCGCCACAGGAACCGCAGCCCTCGCAGTCATCTTCTGACTTCGCGAAGCAGGCCAGGCGACGGGCTAGCTCCTGGCGCTCCGAAAGATCGTAGTTGCGGACGGCCGACATCCGCAGGGCCTCCGGTGAGCCGCCGCCGTGGGCGCTGATCACGGCGTACCAGCCGGCCTCGCCGGAGGCGGTGAGGTCCTGGAGGAGACGGGCCATGTCGATTCGCTCCTCGGCCGTGACGCCCGGACGGCCGACCAGGTACTTGGCGATCAGCTCGGCGTTGTCCGGACTGGCCACGTCCTCCGGCGTCGGGGCGTTGACGCCCGGCCGCGGGAGGGGCTCGTCGGCCACGCCCGGGACGTGGTTGCCCCGCACCCAGACGTCGGGGCGGCGCTCCCGCAAGCTGTCGAGGAACTCCTCGGGCGTCATGCGCCGCATGGATCACTCCTCCAGGAAGGCCGCGACGACCGCGTTGAAGGCGGCCGGCTCCTCCATCGGGGCCATGTGGCCGGCGTTCGGGATGGCGGCCACCGGATATCGTAGGGCGCCGGGGATGGTCCGCTGCAACCATCCAGCC
>JACCZL010000326.1 GCA_013695975.1 Chloroflexota bacterium | reverse complement strand
GCCTTGAGCCCTGCCAGCCGCGCCTCGGCCGCCGCGAGACTGGCCTCGCTCTGGACGACCTGCACCTCGAGACTCGCGCGATCCAGCTCGGCAAGGGTGTCGCCCTCGCGGACGGGACTCCCGACTTCCACGTGTAGCCGCTCGAGGCGGCCGGAGATCCTCGAGCTGACCAACGCGCCGGGCTTGGATCGGAGATCGCCGCTGTAGGTGATCACCCCGGCGATCTCGCCGCGCGTCACACGGGTGACGCGGACCGTCCCACGGGGCGCGGTCGCCCGCTCCGGAGGGGCTGTCCCGCCGAGCGGCACGCCGCAACCGGTGAGCAAGAGCGTGGTGACCAAGGCCAGACGAGCGCCCAGCATCTGGCGTCCTCCTCGGCGTGCCGTCGGACGGGCCGCGGCCCCTCCAGCCTAGCACGGCTGAGGATAGCAGAAGTGGCCGCTTGAGCCTGGCCTTCGGACCCGCTAGCATGAGGAGTCGCTCGCTCGCGTTCGGGGAGGCAACCGCTTGAAGCAGACCGTCGGACTCGTCCACGCCGTCATCCCGGCCATCCAGCCGCTAAGAGCGGCGTTCGCCGAACAGGCCCCGAACGTCCAGCTCGTCAACATCCTCGACGAGGGTCTCCTGAGCGAGGTCGAGCGGCTCGGCCGGATCACGCCAGGGCTGGTTCGTCGGCTGACCACGCTGGTGGCCCTGGCCGAGCAGGCCGGGGCGCGCCTGGTCCTACTGAGCTGCACGGCCTACTCGCCGGTCGCCGATCAGGTTCAGGCCCAGTCCGACATCCCCGTCCTCAAAATCGATGAGCTGATGGTGCGCGAGGCGCTGGGCCGGGCGCGTCGGATCGGTCTCGTCGCCACCGTGCCGGCCGGGCTGCAGATGCAGGAACAGTTGATCCGGCAGCTCGCCGCGGAGATCGGCTGCGACGTCGAGCTGGACACAGTCCTGCGACCCGAGGCCTTCAAAGCGCTCTCGGCGGGTCGCCGCGACGAGCATGATGGTCTCGTCCTGGCGGCGGTCGAAGATCTCGCGAGTCGAAACGAGCTCGTCATGCTCGCCCAGGCCTCGATGGGGCACCTGGCGGACCAGGTACCGGCCAGTGTGCAGGTGCCGGTCCTGTCGAGTCCGACCCTCGCGGTCCAGAAAGTCAAGGAGATGCTCGGGTCATGAAGCTCTGCTACATGTCGACGACCCCTGAGGTGCGCGGCCCGATGCCGCTGGCCTGGCTGGCCGACCTGGACACCGTCCTCCCGGCCGTGGCCGAGCTCGGCTACCAGGGCATCGAGCTGCAGACGCGCAACCCTGCCGAGTTCGACCACAAGTCCGTTCGACAGAAGATCTCGGACGCCGGCCTCGAGCTGGTCGCGCTGAGCACCGGGCCGATCGGGATCGAGGACGGGCTCTACCTCTGCCACAAGGACGCGGATACTCGTCGTCGCGCCGTCGAGCGGTATCGCTCGATCCTCGAGCTGGCCGCCGAGTGGGGTGTCGACTCCTCGATCGGCGGCTTCCGCGGACGGGCGGCGTCCGCCCCCAGCCGCGAGGAAGGGCTCGCCTGGTTCCGCTCGGCGGTCGAGACGCTGGCGGAGCAGGCCGACCGACTCGGTCGCAAGATCGTCCTCGAGCCGCAGTGTCGGATCAACACCGATTTCCTGATGACGATCGGCGAGACCGTCGAGTTCATCAAGTCGGTCGGCGCCCCGAACCTCGTCCTCGAGGCCGATATGTTCCACATGGCGCTCGAGGAGACGTCGATCGTGGCCGCCCTGGTCACCGGGCGCGAGTACCTGGCCCACGTCCAGCTTGGCGACTCGAACCGCCTCGCGCCCGGCCGCGGCTTCCTGCCCTGGCGCGACATCGTCGAAGTCCTGCGGGCACTCGGCTACGACAGTTGGCTGAGCATGGAGTTCACCCAGAAGCCCGACAGCCCGACGGCCGCCCGCCAGGCGATCGACTTCATCCGCCCGCTCATCGGGACCTAGGCGGCACGTCGGAGGGGCGCTGCTTGCTGGGCGCTCGGTACCTCGGATGGAGCGGCTCTGGACTCCCTGGAGGATGACCTACGTGGGCGGCGGCGAGTCGGCCGGCTGCATCTTCTGCGACAAGCTGCGCGAGGAGCGCGACAGGGAGAATCTGATTCTCGCTCGGGGTCAGCGTGCCTTTGTGCTGCTCAACCTCTACCCGTACAACTCCGGCCACCTCATGGTCGCCCCCTACGTCCACAGCGGCGACCTTGCCAACCTGGAGCCGGCTGTGCTCGCCGATGTCTGGAGTCTGAGTCAGCGGGCGGTGGCCGCGCTGTCGGCCGAGTATCAGCCACACGGCTACAATCTCGGCATGAACCTCGGTCGCGTGGCCGGCGCCGACATTCCCGACCACCTCCACCTCCACGTCGTCCCGCGCTGGAACGGCGACACCAACTTCATGCCGGTCACCGCCGAGACCAAGGT
>JACCZL010000033.1 GCA_013695975.1 Chloroflexota bacterium | reverse complement strand
CTCTCGACAGAGTGCCGCGAGTTCAGGGCCGGCGTCGTCGCGTTGGCCAACACCCGGAACGCCAGCTCCTGGTTCTTGCCGTTGGCCGTGAGCATGTACACCAGTGGGTGGGACAGCGTGGTCGGCTTGCCCCCCTTCGCGGCGGCCGGGATGAGCGTGAAGCCGACCTTCTCCCACTGCTCCTGCTCGGGCACCTTGTACACCTTGAGCCACTCCTGCCAGGTGTAGGTGCCGGCGTTGTAGAAGAGCACCTTGCCGGCCGTAACCGTCTCGTGCCACTGCTTGAAGTCCGAGCCGATGAAGTTCTCCGGCGTAATCTTGTGCGTCTTCACGGCGTCATAATGAAGCTGGAAGAACTTCTCGATGGCGGCGCGGTCGAGAACGAGCTTGCCGGACTCCTTGTCCTGCATCTGGCCGCCGTTCTGGTAGTAGAACATGTAATGGTCGTGGCCCTTCGTCGGGCGGTGGTACCAGCCCTTGCCCGGCTCGACGACCCCCTTGTCGACCGCTTCCTTGGCCGTCGCGAGCAGGTCGGGCATCGCGAACTCGCCCCGCTTGACGGCCTCCGGCAGGCCGTCGATCCGCTCCTTGGGCCAGCCGAGCTTCGCGAGCAGGTCCTTGCGGTAGTACATCGGCCGCGCTTCGGTATCCTGGGGGATCGCGTAGGTCTTGCCCTTCCACTGAACCGAGGGCCAGAGCGTGGGGTAGATGTCGGCGAAGCGGCTCTCGTACTTCTTGAGCAGCGGGTCCAGCTCGATGATGTAGCCCCCCGTGGTCCACGGGGCGAGATCCTCATGCCCGGCCAGCACGATGTCCGGCCCCTGCTTGGCCTCGGCGGCAAGGGTGAACTTCTGCTTGTAGTCGGCCCACTGGCCGCCGCTCTCGAACGTCGCCTCGACCTGAACGCGCTGGTTCGAGCCCTCCTGCTCGAGCTCCTTGTTGAGCGTCTCGGCCGCCGCGATCAAGTTGTCGCGACGGTAGTACGAGGGCGCGTCGGGGCCGATTGTCCAGGCCGTGATCTTGACGACCTCACCACCGCTCACAGCGCCCGAGGTCTTGGCCTCGACGACCGGCGTCGCCGTGGGGGCCTTGGCAGCCTCGGCCGGCTTGGACTCAGCCGGCTTGGCGTCGGCGGGCTTGGCGGCCTCGGCCGGCTTGGACTCCGCCGGCTTCGCCGCCTGCGCGGGCTTGGAGTCGGCGGGCTTCGCCGGCGCGGACGGCGTCGGCTGTGTCGAACAGGCCATCGCGAGGATGGCCAGGATGCTCAAGGTCCAGCTCACGAGTCCACGTCTGCGCATCGAACCCCCTCCCGCGAGTTGCTCTGGCGCCGGCGCCGATCTCGCACGGCGCACCACCGGACGCTACGATAGCAGCAGGCCCACCGGCCTGTCTCCACCACTATAGCGCGCCTGGCGAGGAATGCAAGCTTCCGACGTCAACGGACCTGGAACGTTCACTCAACGCTCGGTTAATCGGGAGCGAAGCCGGCCGCGCCCATGGACCGTCGGCCACCGCGGGGCGAGCGCCCTCGCGCCCGAGAACTCGCTCCGCGCCTTCGAGCTGGCCATCGAGCACGGTCTCGATCTGGCCGAGCTCGACGTCCACCTCAGCCGCGACGGCGAGCTGATGGTGATCCACGACGCCGACCTGACCCATGTCGCCGGACGGCCCGTGAACGTCGCGGAGCTGACGGCTACCGAGCTGGGGCAGGTCGATGTCGGCGACGGCCGCGGCGTCCCGCGCCTGGTGGACGTATTCGAGCTCGCCCACGGCTGTCTGGGGGTCTACGTCGAGCTGAAGGGTCCTCGCACCGGCGCCGCCCTCGGCGAGCTGGTCCGGATGGGAGCGGCCGAGGGCCTCGAGCTGATCGGCGGCTCCTTCCACCCCGAGCTGGTGGCCGAGCTGCGGGAGGCCGCCCCGGCCATCCCGCGCAGCGTCCTGTTCCCCCGTCGGACCGTGGACGAGATGGTGGCCATCTGCCGATCACTCAACGCGACCTACGCCCACCCCTGCTTCCGCCCGGTCGATCACGCCATGGTCGAGGCGCTCCACCAGGCCGGCCTGCTCGTCATGACCCCGCACACCAACGACCCGGCCGAAGCCCGCGAGTTCGCCCACCTCGGCGTCGACGTCATCGCCAGCGACGACCCGCGGGTGCTGGCCGGCCTGAGCGAGTCGGACGTCGGACCTTGAGACCTTTTCGCTCTGGTGCCAGGGCCATGGTCATGCGGCGGCCCTGCCGGCGAAGGGAGATAGCACCGGCAGGCGGTCGGCGGGATACGGGCCCTCCACTCGGCAGGAAGACGCATCCTCGATCTGGTCCATCCCACCTATAATGTCAGGCGACGCTGCTGTTGGGAGCCTCACGTATGGCCGAATCGGACGAACGGAGCCGCGCGATCATCGATGGGATCGAGGCGATCGATCCGCGCTACGTCCTCCATTTGCCGAGTAGCACCCTCGTCGACATTATCGATCACGTCCAGGCTCGGCCGAATACGCGGGCGTTCCCGATCCCTCGCGAAGAGGAAGGAGTTGGCATCCTGGCCGGGCTCGAGCTGGCCGGCGCTCGCGCCCTGGCGATCATCCAGGACAATGGCGTCGGGAATCTCCTGACCGCCTTGACCACCTTCCCGATGGCGTACCACATCCCACAGTTCTACATCGTCTCCCGTCGCGGGGGCCTTGGCGAGTACAACTCGATGATCCACGTCATCTGCGAGAAGGTCGAGCCGGTCCTCGACGCGGCCAACGTCCGCTACTTTACCCTGGACGGGCGGGTGCCGATCGAGGATTGGCCGGCCACGGTCACCAAAGCCTACGAGTACAGCCGCATCACCCACCGACCGGTGATGCTGCTCTGCAACCTGATGGGGGGCTGATCGTGGCCGAGCTGAATCGTATGGACGCGCTGCGGCTGGTCGACGCGGCCTTCCCCGACCAGCCGATCGTCGTCAACGTCGGCGCCGCGATCCGTGAGATGGTCGCCGCGGTCGGCTCGAAACCCAATCATCTCCACATCCTCGACTCGATGGGCCTGCCACCGGCGATCGGGCTCGGCTTGAGCCTTGGCCTGGCGGAGTCGCGCTTCGAGAAGGTGGTGGCGATCGAGGGTGACGGCGGCCTCCTGATGGGCCTCTCCGTCCTGTCGACGATCGGCATGCTGGCCCCGGAGAAGCTGGTCCTGATCGTCCTGGACAATGGCACCTACGGCTCGACTGGTGGGCAGCCGACGGCGTCTGATTCGACCGACTTCGCCGGCGTTGCTCGCGCCTGCAAGATGGTCGCCAACGATGTCGACAGCGCGGAGGGGCTGCGCGGAGCCTTGAACGAGGCACGTGCCATCGAGGAGCCAGTCCTGATTCGAGTGAGGATCGGTCCAAAGACCGAGAAGACGCCCTATTTCCTCGAGGATCCGGCCGTCCTGGCCGATACGTTCCGGCGATTCCTGCGGGATGGTCCGGCTCGCGCGTAAGCCGGCCTCCGATGGACCACACCGAAGGTTCCGGCGCGGAGACGGAGGATTTTCTCGGCCTGCTCGCGGGGGGCGGCGACATCGAGCTGGCCCGCGCGGCGCTGTGCTTTGCTCGGGTTACGGAGTACCGGTCGCTGAACTCGGAAGCGTACCTTGCCCGCCTCGACCGAATGGCGGACGAGCTTCGTCCACGGGTCAGTCCGGAAGAGTCGCCCGGTCGGGTCGTCGCGGTCGTCAACCAGTATCTCTTCGGCGAGGAGGGCTTCCGCGGCAACGAGCTGGAGTACTACGATCCGAGGAACAGCTACCTGAACGAGGTGCTCGACCGTCGCCTCGGCATTCCGATCACCCTCTCGATCGTGTACCTGGAGGTCTGCCGTCGGATCGGCTTGCACCTGGAGGGGGTCAGCATGCCGGGGCACTTCCTGCTGCGCTATCCGCACCCCGTCCAATCGCTCCTGATCGACGCCTTCAATCGCGGCGCGGTCGTCACCGAGGAGGAGTGCCGGGTTCGGCTGCGCGGGATCCACGGGGATGCCCTGCCGCTCACGCCCGAGATGCTGCAGCCGGTTGGGCCTCGGGCGATCCTCTTCCGC
>JACCZL010000270.1 GCA_013695975.1 Chloroflexota bacterium | reverse complement strand
AAGGCCCTCAGACGGAAGTCGTCGCCCGCGTCCTGCTCGCGCGCCCGGTCGAGCCGATCGAGGAACGCGGCAAGGTCGAGGATCTTGGTGCGATGCTCGATGAAGTACTCCTCGAGCAGTTGCCGCTGGCTAAGTGGGCAGGTCCCAAGCGGTACGCTCATCGACTCCCTCCGCGATGTCCCGCGGGCGTGCGGTATGCACGTCCCGCGCCTCGACGTTCAGGGTAGCAGATTCCAGCGCTCGGGCGGGTGGGGTCGCTTGACGGCCCGCGCGACTTGGGGTACTGTTGAGCTGTGCTCGCTTTCCCGAATGCCGGCTGTGCCAGGGCCGTCCCCAAAGGTGGCTGAGCGCCGCACGCTTGCGATCCTCGTCGTCGTCGCGCTTGCTCTGGTCGCGGCCTGCGGGGCGCCCACCGCGCCAGCACTGACCCCGCTGCCGACCCCCGCCGTGAAGGGCAGCCCAGCTTCGGCCAGCCCGTCGCCGAACCCCTCGCCGTCCCCAAGCCCCGCGGCTCGCTAGGCCAGATCGCACGTAGGGTGCGCCCGGACCTCGCCCGCACGCGGAGCGAGGCCGAATGCGGAGGGGCAGGCCACCGTGGCAGCCCGCCCCTCACGCCCGAGATCGGCTCGAGGCTTAGCGCTGGACCACCGAGTAGGCGGCGGTCCGGGCCGGGATGGTGGCCGAGATGAACGGGTTGTTCGGATCAGGGTCCGCCACGGTCACGATGCCGGCCTCGGCGAACTGGTTGCCCTGGAGCGTCACGATCCGCAGACCACCCTTGTTGGCCCCGACGCTGTAGCGGATCCCCAGGTTGACGTTGGGTGGCGGGTCAGCCAGCCCGCCGCCGCCGCAGTTCTCGAAGAAGGCGTTGAAGATGATCGCGTCGAGCTGGCCCTGTGGCCCGGCCGCGGGGGCGGCCCGCTCGAGGCGGACGTTGATGCCCTGGGCGATCACGTTGGTGACAGTGGCGCTGCCGCCGGGGAAGTCCAGGGTCACGCTCCCGCCGTTGGCGACGCACCCGCTGACCGTCGCGGGGGCCGCCGCCACCGCTGGTGGTGGCGGTGGAGCGCGGCCGTCCCCGCCGTCGTCGTTGTCGTCGCCGTCCTCATTGTCGCCGTCGTCGTTGTCGCCGTTGTCGTTGCCCTCGTTGTCGTCGTTGTCGCCGTCGTTGCCGTCGTCGTTGTCGTCGCCGCCGTTGTCGTCGTCGTCACCGTTGTCGCCGTCGTCACCGTTGTCGTCGTTGTCGTCATCGTCGTTGTCGTTGCCGCCCGCGAGCGGGCTCGACGCCGTAGCGGCGTGGACCGATACGCCCCCGTCCCCTGAGGACGTGACAAGTCCCTGCGGGAGCAGCGGGGCCGCCGCCAGCACTAGGGCCACAGCGGCGACGATCACCAGACGTAAGGCTGACATCTCTCGGACCTCCCAGCACTCATACCGAGCTACGTTCGATCGCAGCATAGCACGCTTTCGTCCCCGCGCCAAGACCCTTTGCACTTCCGTCTTCCCGACTCCCTCAGTCGGCGGCGACGACACGATGGTAGCGTTTCTTGCCCGCCCGCAGGAGCAGCCCATTGCCCCCCAGATCTGCCCTGGTTACCCGCTGGTCGGCGCGCTCGACCCGCTGGTCGCCGAGATAGGCCCCGCCCTGGTCGATAAGCCGCCGCGCGGCCGCCTTCGACGGGGCGAGCCCGCAAGTCTGAAACAGCTCGGCGGCCTCGATCCCCTCGTCGAGCCGGGCGGCCGGGATGCCCGTGGTCGGGACGGTCTCGAGGCTGCCGCGGTCGCCACTGAACAGGGCTCGGGCACTCGCCCGGACCTCGCGCGCCGCCGCCTCGCCATCGCGAAGCCGGGTCACCTCGAACGCGAGCACCTCCTTGGCATCCCGCAGCTCGGCGCCCTCGAGCGACTCGAGGCGGCGGATCTCTTCCTCCGGCAGGAACGTGAACAGCCGCAGGAAGCGGCCAACATCGGGGTCCTCGGTGTTCACCCAGTACTGGTAGAACTCGTATGGGCTGGTCCGCTCCGCGTCCAGCCAGACGGCGCCTCGCTCGGTCTTGCCCATCTTGGCGCCTGAGGCGGTGGTGATCAGCGGGGTGACCAGGGCGAACGCCTCGCCGCCGGTGACCCGCCGGATCAGCTCCGTGCCGGCCAGGATGTTGAACCACTGATCGCTGCCCCCAATCTGGAGTCGGCAGCCGTGCTCGCGGTATAGGTGCAGGAAGTCGTAGGCCTGGAGCAGGGCATAATTCAGCTCGATGAAGCTCAGTCCCGAGCCCTGCAGGCGCTCGCGGTAGGTCTCATGCTGCAGGAGCTGATTGACGCTGAAGTGCCGTCCGATCTCCCTCAGGAAGTCGACGTATCTCAGCTCGAGCAGCCACTCGGCGTTGTCGAGCAGGAGCGCCCCGTCCTCGTCGAAGCGGAGATAGCGACCGAGCTGCCGCTTGAGTCCTTCCTCGTTGCTCCGGATCTGCTCGCGGCTGAGCATCGGCCGCGCCTCGGTCTTGCCGCTCGGGTCGCCGACCATCGTCGTCCCGCCGCCAACGATCCCGATCGGACGGTGCCCGGCCTGCTGGAGCTGGGCCAGCAGCATGATCGTTACCAGATTGCCGATGTGCAGGCTGGTGGCCGTTGCGTCGTAACCGCAGTACAGCGTGATCGGCCGCCGCAGTGCCTCGCGAAGGGCGGCGTCATTCGATGTCTGGTGGACGAACCCCCGCTCGACGAGCAGGTCGAAGCTACTCTCCATGCCGTGTTGCTTCCTCCGTCGAGATGGTAGCCCATCGAATCGCGAGCTGAGGCATGATCGACCGACCGAGAGGCGCTACAATCACGGCGCGAGGCGGGTTCGCCGAGGCGGAGACGCGAGCCGGGGAGGACACCATGCCAGGGGTGGCGCTGATCCACACGGTGGCTGGATTGGACAAAGTATTTGGTCAGCTTTGCGCCGAGGTCATGCCCGACGTGCCGACGCGGCACACGGTCGACGAGAGCCTGCTCCAGGACACGATCGCGGTCGGCCACCTGACCGACGACGTCCGCGCGCGTTTCCGAGCCCATGCCGAGGCCGCTCGCGCCGATGGGGCCGACCTGATCGTGCTGACCTGTTCGTCGGTCGGTCCAGCGGCCGACGACCTGGGCGACCAGCTCGGCGTGCCGGTCCTTCGGATCGACGAGGCGATGGCCGAGCGGGCGGCCGGGTTGGGTCGACGGGTGGGCGTCGCGGCGACGCTCCCGACCACCCTCGAGCCGACCGCCACGCTCGTCCGCCGCGCCGCCGAGCGGCTGGGGCGGGAGGTGGTCGTGACGCCTGCGCTGGCAGACGGGGCCTTTGCAGCGCTCAAGGCAGGGCGGGCCGAGGAGCACGATCGGACCGTGATGGACGTGCTGCGGTCCCTCGCGGCGCAGAGCGACGTGATCGTGCTGGCCCAGGCGTCGATGGCGCGGGCGCTCGCCGGCGCCGAGACGGTCGAAGCGGATGGTCGCCCCGTCCCGGTCCTGACCAGCCCCCGCCTCGGCGTCGAGCGCCTCCGAGCGGTGGTAGCTGGCACGTTGTAGATGATGACGCGCGTGCCGACGGCGTTGACGATCGCGGGCTCGGACTCCGGCGGTGGGGCCGGGATCCAGGCTGACCTCAAGACCTTCTCGGCGCTCGGCGTCTTTGGGACTTCGGCGCTGACCGCGATCACCGCCCAGAACACCAGGGCGGTCACCGCCGTCTTCGAGCTGCCCGCCGCCATCGTGGCCGCCCAGATCGACGCCGTCGTCGTCGACATCGGGGCCGATGCCGTCAAAACCGGGATGATCGCCAGCTCCGAGCTGATTCGAGTCGTCGCGGCCAAGCTGCGCGAGCATGGGCTACGGACCCTCGTGGTCGACCCGGTCATGGTCGCCAAGAGCGGCGACCGCCTCCTCCGTGAGGAGGCCGTCGAGGCCCTCCGCCGCGAGTTGATCCCCCTGGCCACGGTGGTCACCCCCAACCTCCCCGAGGCCGAGGTCCTGGTCGGACGTCCTGTCGAGACCCTCGACGACATGCGGGCGGCCGCCGCCGACATCGTCGGGCTCGGGGCGCGCAGCGTCGTCGTGAAGGGTGGTCACCTCGCGAGTGACCCGATCGACCTGTTCTATGATGGCGAGCATGCGTTCGAGCTGCCCGCGCGTCGGATCGAGACGACCAGCACCCACGGGACCGGCTGCACCTTCGCCTCGGCGATCGCCGCCCTGCTCGCCCGCGGCGAAAACCTCGAGGCGGCGGTCCGCGGCGCCAAGGACTACGTCACCACCGCGATCGAGCGTGCCTACCCGGTCGGCCACGGCCACGGCCCGGTCCACCATTTCTACCGATGGTGGCCGGCCTCGATGTAATCTCGCGACGGCGTGGCATGGCTTCTGCGGGTGATGGCAGCATCACCCCTGGGCCGAGAGGCCAGACGAGGAGGCACCAGATGTCCGTTGCCCGCGTGACCGAGATCAGCGCGACCTCGGAGAAGAGCTTCGAAGACGCCATCGAGCAGGGCGTCGCCCGCGCCACCAAGACCCTCCGAGGCGTCAGGAGCGCC
>JACCZL010000222.1 GCA_013695975.1 Chloroflexota bacterium | reverse complement strand
GACGACAGCAGGGAGGTTCGGTGCGGATTGGGATCATCGTCCTGGCCCTGGCGACGGCGATCATCCACGTTGTCCTGGCGATTCCGGAGACGATCGTCCCATTCTTCCTGAACGCCCTCGGCTACCTCGACGAGGCGATCGGGCTCGCGCTGATCGCCTTGCTCTGGCTCGATGGCCGAAGGTTAGTGGCGCAGCGAACGGTCAGCTAGCGGCAGTCCCGCTGGTGGGGCCCCAAGCCCTGGTCGGATTATTCACCGGCTCGGCGCCTTGACAGCGTCACTCCCTGGGACCGCGGGCCTCCCGGCCCGCCCCGGCTGTAGGGGCGAGGCTTGCCTCGCCCTCCGCCGGGAGGCCCGCGGTCCCAGGCGGCGCCGCACCGCCCGGTGAAGAATCCGGGCTGTTCGACCACGCTGTCCGCGGCACGCTCAAATCGCCCGAGGCCAGGCTCGCCGTCAGGTCCAGGGCCCATTGCTCGAAGTCGCACCAGGATGCCAGGCCGGTCGCCTCCGCCGACGGTGGCTCGAAGCCCGCTTGCTCGAGCTCCGCGGAGAGGTGGCGGAGCGCCCGTCGTGCTTCGACCGCTCGAACCGCTGGGTCGAGGGCATCGGCCCTGCGTGCCAGATCGAGCATGGCGCAGAGCAGGCGGAAGGTCGCGCTCCAGCGGGGGAAGCGCGAGGGGCGTCGGCCCCCGAAGGCCCACAGCTCGCGGGGCCGTGCGAGCCGGTAGCGGAGCTGGTTGCGCGCCGGCGTGACCCGGAGGAGCCCGGCCATCCGCAAGCTCTCCAACTCGTCGGCCACGTTGCGTTTGGTGTAGCTCACCTCGCCGGCGAGGTCGGCCGCGCTGGGAGCTGCATCTGGATGCGCGAGGAAGCTCCGGATGAGCTCGGCCCGAGCGCCGACGCCGAACAGCGCACGCAGACGCAGGACGATGAGCGCGGGCCTCGTGAAATCCTCGATCCGTGAGCGCCCGGTCGGACGATATGGCCGAGGCTGGGTCGCGCCCGGCCAGCGGACGCCGGCATGGGCGTTCACGGTCGCCGCGTACTCGCCAAAGGCGGACTGGACCTTGGGGGGTTCGGATCGGAGCAGGTTGCGCAAACGGGCGGCGGAGACGTAACGGCCGTAGCGGATGCACCAGTCGGTCGACTCATCCCGCAGCCGAGGATCCAGGTCTCGCAGCGCAGCCGTGAAGAGGATCAGCGGTTCGGGGTCAATGGCCGATGCGGCGTGCCGGCGCGTCCAGCCCGAGACGCCCACCTCGACCCAGAGACTCCAGGCGAGTTCGAGGGTGCGCTCCTCGACCTGGTCGCTAAAGCGCTGCATCGGCGTTCTCGACCCCCAGCCCCACAAGCGTCATGACGAGAAGGCGCCCGAAGGGCTCCGATGGATCGTGGGTGCGGGTCCAGCGAGCGGCAGCAAACAGCTCGTCACTAGCGGGGTCGAGCCGGCGGAGGTCGTCGGCGTGTTTGCTGCGCAAGCTCTGATCCACGGCGCCATAGAGCTTGAAGCAGATCTGATCGAAGCGGCTCGCGAGGTGGAGGACGAGGCCGTTGTAGCGCCGCGTCTCGACGCGCTGCTCGAAGCCGGCGGGGAGGCCGAGATCGAGGAGCGCCGTCGGCCCAGGATTGAGCCAGTCGTTGCCAAGCCCGAGCGCGGCGCCGACATCGCCGACCGCCTCCGTCAGGTCGGCAGGCAGCGGGTCGGCCCGCACGTATCGCCCACCCTCTACGAGAGCCAGGATGTCGAGATCCCCGGTCGGTCGGCTGATGAGCCCGAGCAGCAGGAGGCTGCTACCGCCAATAGCGACGAGCTCAAAGCGCAGACCGCGCTGCTCCAGCACGGCGCCGAGCGTTTCCAGCGCACGCTCGAGGCGCAACCTGTTGAAGTCCATTAAAACATTTTACCTGCTCGATTCTAGCAGGTAAAACTCGCGATTCCCACTGTTTCGCCGCGTGTCAAGTCAGCGGAAGCCGGCTTCCATTGACCGAAGGGCCGGCGACGATCACGCCGACCCGTGTACTCGAGGCCTCCCGCGGGCAGGCCCCGCGCTCCGGGCTTGGACAGCGCTCAGCGAACCCGGCGATGGGTTCGCCACGGCAAGACCATCGCCCGCTTGCTTGGGCGGCCGGCGCGGCTAAGCACGGGAGCAGAACCATGGCCCGGTTTCGATGGGCGTCCCTGCTTCGCGCAGGGTGGGTGAGAA
>JACCZL010000215.1 GCA_013695975.1 Chloroflexota bacterium | reverse complement strand
TCTGCGAGGTGGTCAAGATGACCGGCGTCATCCTCTCCAGCTCCTGGAAGTTGCTCAGGTGGCCACGGCCGAGGTGACCCTCGTCGGCCGTCACGCGGCAGACATATTCGGGGTATTGCCTCGCCAGGTCCGCGTTCAGGTTGTTAAGCGCGCGCCTCATCGCGTCGGCGTGCTCCTGGTCGACGCAGAAGACGATCGTCTTGGCGAAGCGATCGGTCCGCTTCATGAAGTCCGTCAGGTGGCGGGCGATCGCCTCGGTGCGGGCGCGCAGCGCCACCTCCCGCTCAAAGTCTTTCGTATGGTACTCCTCATCCGGGATCGGTCGGTCGTAGCGATCGAGCTGACCTGGCCCCGGACGCCAGCCGGCCGCGTCGTAGGCGGTCACGACGCGATGGACGCGGTACGGCGCGAGGAAGCCGTCCGCGATGCCCTGACGCAGGCTGTACTGGTAGATCGGATTACCGAAGTACCGATAGGTGTCGCGGTTATCGCTCCGCAGCGGCGTCGCCGTCATGCCGAGCTGACAGGCCGGCTTGAAATAGGCGAGGATCTCGCGCCAGTTGCTCTCGTCGTCGGCGCTGCCCCGATGACACTCGTCGACGATGATCAGGTCGAAGAAGTCGCGGGCGTACTCGCGGAAGAGGCCGGGGCGGCGCTCATCCCTGGCGAGTGCCTGATAGATCGCGAAGTACAGCTCGCGACTCTTGACGACCGCCCCGTGCTCGATCTTCGCGCGAGCCTCGCCGAATGGTGCGAAGTCCTTGTCCTTCGGATCGTCGACCAGGATGTTCCGGTCGGCCAGGTACAGGATCTTTGGGCGGCGATGCTCGCCGGTCCGGTTCCAGCGGGCGTTCCACAGCTTCCAGCAGATCTGGAAGGCTACGAAGGTCTTGCCGGTCCCCGTTGCCATTGTCAGCAGGATTCGCCGATTGCCCTGGAGCACCGCCTGGACGACGCGGTTGATCGCAATCTCCTGATAGTAGCGAGGGTTCTTGCCTCCGAGATTGTGCGAGGGCGTGAGCAGGCGCTTGGCCGCGTCGTCGCTCAGGCCCTGACCGTCCCGCAGGCGTGCCCACAGCTCCTCGGGGCCGGGGAACGTCGCCAGCTCATGCTCCCGGCCCGTTGAATAGTCGAACTCGACGATCCCACCACCATTGGTCGCATACGCGAACTTTAGGCCGAGGATCTCGGCGTACTCCTTGGCCTGCTGAAGCCCATGGCCCGGCAGCTTGTAACCTGCCTTCGCCTCGACCACGGCGATCGCCAGATCGCGGCTGTAACGGAGCACGTAGTCGGCTCGTTTCCTGGGCAACCGGCGGGCTGTGCGCCCGTGACGACGATGCGCCCGTCGGTAAAGGTCACCTGCTCCCCAATCGAATGTGGGGCATCGTCCCACCCCGCCCGAATCAGATTGGGGACAACATATGCCCGACAGGTATCGGCTTCGTTCGCCACGCCAGGCCCCTTCCCCTCGTTGGGCGCCATTATGAGCCTCGATCGCTTGGTCCACAAGCGCCACCTGCTGCCTTCAATGAGGTCAACGATGCAGGGTATGGGCGAAGCGTCTAGCCGACGTAGCTGATGCGGTAGATCTGGCCGTTCTTGTCGTCGGAGACGTAGAGGGCGCCGTCGTGGCCGACGCGGACATCGACGGGGCGGCCCCAGGCCGGCTTCTCGTCGATCCAGCCGACGACGAAGTCTTCGATCTCGCCGGTCGGTTGACCGTCGCGCATCCGGATGCGGACCAGTTTGTAGCCGGTCTGCTCGCTACGGTTCCAGGAGCCGTGGAAGGCGACGAAGAGGTCGCCGCGGTATTCCTCGGGGAACTGGCTGCCGTCGTAAAAGGCCAGGCCGAGCGGGGCCGAGTGGGGCTGCATCTCGATGGCCGGGCGGGTCACGCCGTCGCAGGCGCCGGGGTAGCCGAATTCGGGGTCCGGCTCGGCGCCGTTGATGCAGTGGGGCCAGCCGAAGTCGTCGCCGTCACGGGCGACGTTGATCGTCTCTGGTGGGTACTCGTCCCCGAGCAGGTCGCGACCGTTGTTGGTCGCCCACAGCTCGCCGCTGGTGGGGTGGAAGACGAACCCGACTGAGTTGCGTAGCCCGCGCGCGAAGACCCGGCCGCCTGACCCGTCGGGCGCAAACTGCATGATCGTCGCCCGCCGCTGGTCGGTCTCGACCACCACGTTCTTCGAGGAGCCGATCGAGACGTAGAGCATCCCGTCCGGGCCGAAGCCGACCGTCCGCGTCGAGTGGCCGTCGCCGCTCGGCAGCTCGGCGAGGGTCTCGGGCCGATTGGCGACTCCGTCGCCGTTGGTGTCGGCGGCCCGACTCAGGCGACCTTCCTCGGCGATGTACAGATAGCCAGCGTGGAATGCGAGTCCGTGGGGGCGCTTCAGCCCGTCGACGAAGGTGTGGGTCCGGTCGGATCGGCCGTCGCCGTCGCGGTCCGGCAGGCGCACGACCCGACCCTCGTCGAACAGCGAGGCGTAGAGGTCGCCCTCTGGCCCGACGGTCATGAAGCGGACCTTGGTGAGCCCGCGGGCGAAGACGTCGATCTGAAAGCCCGGCGGCAGGCGTAGCGTCGACTCCTTACCCGTCTGGGCGACTGCCGTCGACACGCCGAAGACGTCGGTCATCGCCGGCGCGGCGAGGAGCCAGCCTGCCGCCACGGCCGCCACGATCAGCGTCGCCGCGCTTCGATGTCTGTGCGGTTTCCTCTGCATTGGGGGTCGCTCCTTGTCTCGATCCCGCCGCGCCTGCCTACTACTCGCGGCGCGGCGTGATCGAGATTATCGCGGATCGGAGCGCCTTGGCC
>JACCZL010000190.1 GCA_013695975.1 Chloroflexota bacterium | reverse complement strand
GCGTCGTCCACTGCCAGGCTCGCTCGACCGCCGGCCCACGGATCGCCGAGACGCGCAGCTCCGGTCCCCACGTACGCAGCGCCGCTCGCCACTGGCTCACCAGGCTGGCCGGCACGATCAGCAGGCTGCCCTCCAGCTTGCGTTGAACGGCGAGGATCCGCAGCGCCGCGATCGTCATCACGGTCTTGCCCAAACCCATGTCGTCAGCCAGCAGCAGCGCGTCGCGGCTGAGGAGGGCACGAATGCCCTCGAGCTGGTACTCGAACAGCGTGCCCGGCCACTCGATGGCGCCGCCCTGGAGCAAGCGGTCGGTACGGAGCTGGAGCAGATACATGAGCCGCTTCCAGAGGGGGACCTCGGCATCAGGCACACGGGCATCGGGCGGCCCGTCGGCTCGGTCCTCTGGCCCAACGGCCCAGGGCGGCGGCGCGCGCCGCCGCTCGAGTAGCCGGAGGAACAGGTCGACGCTTCCGCCGACCGCCTCGTTGACCAGTGGGAACCCTGGATCTAGCCTACCGGCTGTCTGCAACACCGGCCTGAGCTCGGTGGAGTCACGGCGCATGGCGCCCTCGACCCGCGGCCCGGAGACCGGCAGCGCGGTCGGGCGGCCACGCTCCAGACGGAGCTGGCGCGTGAAGAGTCCCAGCCAGCGTGCGCGCGGCTCCGCCGCCGTGTTGTGCTCCGCCCACCAGCGGGCGCTCACGTCCAGAACTCCTCGCCGACCTCGCCGGCGTAGGCCTCGTGCAGGCCGATCAACGCCCGCTCGAACGGCTCGAGCAGGAGTTTGTGCCCACGCAGCCGCGCAAACAGACGCCGCTCGGGCGAAGCGTCCTCGGGAGGCCCGGGGTACCAGAAGACGTGGACTGGCTCGGGCGCGTCGACGATCTCCAGCCCCTCCCGCTCGGCCGTCGCGGAAAGCTCGGCCGGCCGGCCGATCCGACCGACCGGAATAGCAACCTCGATGTCGAGGGAGAAGAGCTCGCTCCCGACTTCATCCGCGCGAGCCAGCAGGAGACGGGGCGCACCGGCGGCGAGCGTCAGCAGCGAGGCGGTCAGCGTCCGCTCGGCATGCCGTCGGAGGTCTGCCTCACGCCAGAGGAAGGTCCGCGGTAGGTCGACCCGATTGTAGGTAAACTCCAGCGGTTCACCGCGGGCGTTGATGAGCAGCAGGGCGCCGAGATAGGCCGCCCCCGACTCGGACCGTTCCACTTTCAGGAACGCCGCCGAGCCCAGCTCCTCGACATCGTCGGCATCACGGAAGGGAATTGGCACGGCAAGACCGCATGCAGCATCGAGCATCCAGCCAGGTGGTTCGACCTACAGCCAGGAGCGATCCAGTGGCTCTATGCGGCATTCGTCATGCCTCATTCCATTGCAAGGTCGGCGTCTTCGGCGTAGTCGACCGCGATGTCGGACACGACCGTGCTGACCGGCTGGTCGGGGGAGAGACGGCGAAGGTCCCACTCGTTGATCCACTGCCGCACGTACTGGCGCATCCGAGTCGTCGACAACTCCTCGTCCGCGCCGAGCGGCGGCGGCTCCCAACTGTAGGCCGCGGCGTGGACGCCCCGAACCTCCTCACGGGTTCGCTCGATCGTCGCCCGGTCTGGACCGCGCAGCGGGACCGCCTCACGCTCGATCAGCCGCATCCCCCGCTCGGTTCGTCCAGCCAGACGCTGGTCCGCATCCAGGCCGCTGGCCCGCAGGCGACCGGGGATCCGCTCGGCGTCGTTGCGCTCGTAGAGAACCTTGGCCGTGAAATCTGACGTGATCGCGAAGACCGTGGTCAAGCCAGAGAACCGCTCGCCGTCCAGCTTGCCGGCCCAGCGGGCCAGCTCGGCGTAGGAGCGCGCCCGCTGCTTGGACGAGTAGCGGCCGATCAGCTCGACCTCGTCGACCAGGAGCACCCAGCCGGAGTAGCCGGCCGCGACGATCAGCCGGGGCGTGAAGGCGAAGCGGTGGAGCGGTAGCTCCTGCGTGCTGACCTTGTCCAGCTTGTAGGTGGCCGCCTCACCGTGGTCGCGGAGCCAGCGCCGTAGCTCGCTGGTGTTGAGCGGGTCACCGGCCCAGAAGGCGATGATCCGATCCCGGACCTCCTCATCCCGCACCCGCTCGAACAGGAACAGCGTCGCCGCGAAGCGCGGGTCGAGCCCCGAGGCCGGGTCGTTCGCCCAGCCCGACAGGTCGGCGTAGCCGCGGCCGTCGAGCTGGAGGCCGAAGGCGATCTCGGTGAGGGCCGAGCCACGCTTGCCGGGCACCGCGGCGCCCTGGATCGCCGCGCGATACAGCTTAGCAGGGTCGTGGAGCGGCGTCTC
>JACCZL010000177.1 GCA_013695975.1 Chloroflexota bacterium | reverse complement strand
GGCGCCGTCGCCGGCGATTTCGGCCCGTGCCGCGAGCTCGGCGGCGCGGGCGTCGCCGAGCTCGGCCAGCAGCTCGCTGCCTCGGGCACAGAGGGACGCCTCGCAGACCAGACAGCCGAGACGCGCCGCCTCCGCTTCTGCACTGGCCAGGGCCGCTCGGGCCGACTCAGGTTCGCCGGCCAGGTGGCGATTCGTCGCGAGCGCGAGGTTGAACCAGACGCCCGTGTGGGTGAAGTTGTCGGCTTGAAGGCCCGATTCGAGCAGCTCACGGGCCTCGGCCAACCGCCCGCGCGCGGTCCAGAGGCCGCCGAGCATCAGCGCCCGCAGCGCCTCGACGATCGGCAGCGAGGCGTGTCCGGTGCCTCCCGCGGCGAGCTGTTCTTCGGCTTCGTCCCAGCGGCCGGCGCTGATGTAGGTCGCGCCCAGGACCACCCTGGCCGCCGACTCGGCCGGTCGGGCGTGCATCTTGCCGGCCAGCTCGGCGGCCTCGAGGGCGTTCTGTAAGGCCTCGTCCTCATAGGGTTGGAGGCAGATCAGCCGCAGCACCTCGAGCCCGATCAGGGCGTCGAAAAGGTGGCCGTCGTGCTGATGCTCGCGGGCGAGGCGGACGGCTTCCTCGGCGTAGGTCTTGATGCTCGGACCGATCTCGCCGGCCAGACCTGGCTTGATCAGCGCCCCATAGGCCTGGGCGCGCTCCTCGAAGCCGCCGACCTCGAGCGCGATCCGCAGCGCCTCGCGTGCCGCCCGCGCCGCGCCCGTCAGGTCGCCGCGGTGGAGCAGGGCCCAGGAGCGGATCGTCCAAACCGTCGCCAGCTCGGGCGCCCCGTCCTGGATGTTGGCGACGGCAACGTCGAGGGCGCGCTCCACGGCGTCGACCTCGAACGTCGCGATTCGGGCCCAGGCCAGGTCGAGCGCCAGCCGGGCCCGAACGCGGGCCGGATCGGTCTGCTCGTCGCCGACGAAATCGGGGCGGCTCGCCCGCTCGAGTGCCTCGGCCAACGCCGCCGCCGCCTGCTCGACCTGGCCAAAGCGGGAGAGCAGCTCGGCCTTGCCGGCCAGGAGCTGGACGACCGCCGGGCCGGGCGCGTCTGGACCGAGATGCTCGGCCGCCCGCAGCCCGACGATGTAGAGGCGGTAGGCGTCGCGGTTGGCGAGGTTGGCGGCCGAGCGGTCGGCCGCCACGCGGGCGTACTCCATAGCGGCCGGCCAGCTCTCGGCCTGGTAGGCGTGGCGGGCCAGGGCGTTGGCATGGGCGGCCAGTCGATTGGGATAGAGGGCCTCGATCGCCCCGACGGTCGCCGCGTGCAGCTCCTTGCGCCGCCGGACGAGCAGAGTCCGCTCGGCGACTTCCTGGACCAGCCGTTGGCTGAAGGTATAGCCGCGCTCCGAGCTGCCGCCGCGCTCGCGGAGCAGGCCGGCCCGTAGCGCCTCACGCAGGCCGCGCGTGAGCGCGGGCCCTTCGCCAGCGAGGTGGACCAGGAGCTGGTGCGAGAACGAACGCCCGAGCACCGCCCCGGTTTGGACAACCTGGCGAGCTTCCTCGGGGAGACGGTCGATCCTGGCCAGGATGGTTGCCTGGAGAGTCTCCGGGACGCGCCCGGCCGCGGCCGGGTTGAGGGTCCATTGGCCATCCTTGCGGATCAACGCCCCGCGATCGAGCAAGGCACTGACCACCTCCTGGGCGAAGAGCGGGTTGCCCTCGACGCGGCCCAGCAAGATCGCCTCGGCCTGGTCGCCGAGCGTGGCCTCAGCGCCAGGGTCGGCGCCGAGCAGCTCGCGCAGGAGCTGGCGGCTCTCGTCGCCGGTCAGCGGCCCCAGCTTGATCTCGGTGTAGGCGTCCGGCAGCTCGCGTGCCGCTCGCTCCTTGAGCGGCCAGACCGGCGCGTCCGGATCGGGGCGGAAGACGAAGCAGAGCAGGATCGGGGCCCAATCGACGACCGCGGGGGCCCCTTCCAGGAAATCCACCACGGCCGGATCGGCCCACTGGAGATCGTCGACCGCCAGGACGTAGGGCTTTTCCTCGCCGAGGGCGAGGTACAGGCGGCGCATCGCGCGGTAGGCCCGGCGCTGGACCTCGCTCCGGCTCAGCTCGGAAAATCCCGACCGCATCGACGGGTCGAGCGGCAGATCCAGGAGGTGGCAGACGAACGGCAGGGCATCGCTCGCCCCGAGCTCGTCCAGGCGGGCGCGGGTCCGCTCGATCTCCTCGTCGGGCGGCAGGCCCTCGGTACCGAACAGCTCGCGGAGGGTCGAGGCGTACATCCGGTAGCTCTGGTTCGGCCCATAGGACGTCGCGTGGGCCTCGGCCCAGCGCAGGCCCGGGTCGGCCTGGACCAGGCGGCGGAGCTCGCCGAGCAGGCGGCTCTTGCCGACACCGGGGTCGCCGGTGATGACGCGGTCGATCCTCCGACCAGCACGGTGCCCGGTGCGGCGGCGGTCTGGAGGCGCGCGGCGGTGTTGACGGTGTCGCCGATGACGGTCGTGTCG
>JACCZL010000155.1 GCA_013695975.1 Chloroflexota bacterium | reverse complement strand
CCGCGGCAGCGGGCGACGCCACCGGCGATGCAGCCGCCGCGATAGTAGCCGCCGGCGACGCGACCTGTGTCGCGGCGCTCTGGACTGGCGGCGATGCCGGGGCCCCGGTACAGGCAGTCAGCGCCGTCGCCGCGGCCATCGCGAAGAGTTGTCCTGGCTGGACCCACCGGGGCCGCATCGTTCGCGTGCGCATCTCAACCTTCCCCCTGCTCGATAGAGCTTTCCGCTGGAGTTGGTCGCACGGACCGTGCCATCGGACGGCCGAGCCCACCAAGCCATCGTTCATTCCGCCTGGCGAACCTCGACGTTGCCGTCACGGATCCGAGCTTCGTAGCGCGGCCGCGGCGCCGTCGCCGGCGACGGTGTCACCGTCTCGTCGCGGAGATTGAAGCGGGACCCGTGCCAGGCACACTCGACGCAATCCCCGTCGACCAGCTTCCCCTCGGCGAGCGGGCCACCCCTCGACCCTATGGCAGATGGTCGCTCTCCCTTGACGCCCTCGGCCGCGGCAGGCTATCAAGGGTCCCAATGGAATCGGTTGCCTCTCAGCCTGCCGCGATGGGCGCCGTCGGTGGGCGGACCAGCCTGTCGCCGCGCGCTCGTGTCCTCCCCGGCGCCGGAGTCGGCGTGCGCGTGGACTTGCTGATCGCCGCTGGGCTGTTCCTCTTCGCGGCCGTCTTGCGCCTGGCCTACGTCGCCTGGGCGCCCGTCTTCATCGGCGGTGACTCGCTCCAGTACTTCCAGCCAGTCCATGACCTGCTCAACGGGCGCGGCTTCACACTCTCCCTCAAGCGCCCGCCGGCCTACCCGGCGATGCTCCTCCTGTTCCAGACGTTGTTCGGGACCGGCTTCGTGCCAATCGTCGTCGCCCAGCACCTCCTCGGTGCCGCGACCGTCGCGCTCACCTATGGCCTCGGACGCCTCACCTTCGGGCGCTGGACCGGCGCCCTGGCGGCCCTCCTGGCCGCCCTCGCAGGGCCGGCGATGCGCTGGGAGCATTTCCTGATGAGCGAGGCGCTCTTCAGCTTCTGCTTCGTCCTGGCGATGTTTCTCCTCGTCCTCGGCACGCGCCGGTCAGGCCCCTGGCCCTGGCTCGGCGCCGGCCTCGCGATCGGCGTCGCCATCCTGACCCGATCGGCTGGTCAGGTCCTGTTGCTCGTCGTCCCGCTGGCCCTCCTACTCGACGAGCGCGCCTGGCGCCCGCTGCTGGTGAAGACGGCGATCGTGTTCGGGGCCTGCGCGCTGATTACCATCCCGTGGGCGGCTCGCAACTGGGCGGTCCACGGCGCATTCACGACCGCCGGCGCGGCCGGACAGAACCTCGTCACCTACACGGCCATCATCCACCGTCCCGATTTCTCGTTCGAGGATCCGCTGGTGACCCAGCTCGACACGGATCCGAAGAAGGCGACCGCCCGCAAGATCGTGCAGCGGGCGATGGAGGACAAGCTCGCCAAACCCCAGCTCGACGTCACCGGTCTCGGCATCCACAATCGGATCATGGAAGACACCCGAATGTCCCAGGCCCAGGCCGACGGGGTCATGCGCGAGATCGCCCTCCGTGCAATCGCCTCGCGCCCCGGCGCCTACCTCCAGAATACGCTCGAAGACTTCGCCGAGATCTTCCGCGGCAGGGAGGAGGGCCTCCGCGACCATTGGGATCTCTGGTCCAGCCGTGGCTGGCGCGGCCCGTTCGCTCGCTTCGTCGGCCCCGCCACGCCGGCCCAGGAAGCGAGCTTCGGGCGCCTCGCGCTCCTGGATGGCGTCTATCATCCGGCCCGGGCCTGGCCGATACTGACGCCGCTCTTCATCCTCGGGGTCGTCTTCGCGATCGTCGTTCCCGGCCGCCGACCGGCCGTCCTGGTGGCCGTCGCCGCCGTGGCGGTGATCCTCGTCGGCGCGGCAACGGTCGGCGCGATCCCGCGCTACCGCCTCCCCGCCGACCCGCTCATCAACGTCGTCGCGATGGGCGGACTCATCACCGCGGTCACCCTGCTCCGCGGCCGCCTCCGCCGTGCCGCGCCCCTACGACGGCCGGCTCTATCCGGAAAGTAAGGCCAGCATAAATTTCGTGCAATCGCGCGGGCGCGCGTGGCAGGCTTCCTGCAACGAAACACGCGCCGGCCGCTCGCTCTGGCCGGCCCAAACAACGGGAGAGGAACGAGATGCAGACGCTCCGACTGGTGCTCATCGCCGTCGTCAGCTCCGCCAGTACGCTGTTCATGGCAGCCGGCTGCGACGTCGTGCGGTCGATCGGGTCCGTGGCGACGCCGGCCGCGACCGCGCCGAGCGTCAGCACTCAGGCGCCGGCGACAGCCGCGCCGAGCGCACAGTCACCCACCAGCGCCCCGGCCCCGGCGGTGGCCCAACAGACCGAGGCGGCCCGACAGCCCGCCGCGGCGCCGCCTGCGCCCGTCGTCCAGGCCCAGACCCCGCCGCAGCCCACCGAGGCGGCGATCCGGGTCTACCGTGACGTTCGGCCATCGGTGGTGACGATCGTCAGCTCGGTCGTCCAGCCTGGCTTCCGCACCGATCCCCAGCCCCGCGGTACCGGCTCCGGCTTCATGCTCGACGACAAGGGGAACATCGTCACCAATAACCACGTCGTGCAAGAGGCTGACCGGCTAGAGGTCACCCTCCCGAATGGGACGACGATTCCGGCCGAGCTGGTCGGCCGCGACCCGCGCTTCGACATCGCGGTCGTGCGTGCCCAGATCCCGCAAGACCAGCTCCGCGTCGCCAGGCTCGCCGACTCCGACCAGATCCAGGTCGGAGAGCAGGCGCTCGCCATCGGCAATCCATACGGCCTCGAAGGGACCGTGACCAGCGGCATTGTCAGCGCGCGGCGCCCAGTCGTCAGCGAGCCCCAGGGTGATGGGGTCCTGGTGAACGCGATCCAGACCGACGCCTCGATTAATCCAGGCAACTCCGGCGGCCCGCTGCTGAATGCGCGCGGCGAGGTGATTGGCGTGAACACGCTGGGCCTTCAGCCGCAGGGCGGTCAGGCCGGACTAAACTTCGCCATCCCGATCAACAACGTCAAGCGCGTCTTGCCAGACTTGCTCGCACGGGGATCCTATCCCCACCCGTTTGTCGGCATCGCGAGCGCCGAGATCACCACGGCGATGGCGGATGCCCTGAGCCTCCCGACCCGCGGGGGCCTGCTCGTCCAGACCGTCGAGCCGAACAGCGGCGGTGGCCGGGCAGGCTTGCGCGGCGGCTCCGGTAACCAGCAGGTCCGCTCGCGCCAGGTGGCCGTCGGCGGCGACATCATCACCGCGATCGATGGTCAGCGCGTGGGGCGGCCCGAGGACTTCGTCGCCTATCTCGAGTCGAACAAGCGGGCCGGCGACACCGTGACGCTCACCATCCTCCGAGACGGCCAGCAACGCGACCTCCAGGTGACGCTCGGCGAGCGCCCCCAACGCTAGCCCGCCAGGAAGCGTCAGCGTCCACCAGGGTCTCAGCGACCGATGGTGCACTCATGCGATAATGGCCCGCGAGGCGTCCTCGACGACGCCGCTTCGGGGGGGGCAATGATGCCAACTGGACCCGCACGGCGCGCATCGCGGCGCTCGTTCCTCGTCACAGTCGGCCTGGGAAGCGCGGCGACGGTCGCCGCCGCCTGTGCAAACCGTGGCGCCGCGCCACCGACGTCGGCCGCGACCGAGACGGCGCCAACGCCACAGACCGCGCCCTCGCCGATCGGGGTCACTAAGGCCCCGCCGTCCCCGTCCCATCGCCTTCGCCATCACCCTCGCCCCCGGCTCGATGATGA
>JACCZL010000152.1 GCA_013695975.1 Chloroflexota bacterium | reverse complement strand
GATGTGGGCGACTGGAACAGTGGCGTCAGTACCAGCGGCGGCGCTATCAGGCGTCGAAGCAAGCATCCGAGTGACCCGATATTGGCGCGTCGCGGGGCCAGACCAGGAGGCGCCAGTTTGCAACGCGCTTTGCAACGGGCGCCCGTCCGCACTCGTCCGCACTCGTCCGCGCCGTGTTGGCGGACCGCCTGACCAGAGAGGGACGGACGCCGACGGACGGACACGGACGACGGGAAAGCCGAATCTCACCATCGGCTCCCTTCTCTCTGGTCAGCGATACCCCGGGGGACAGATCCGGGGACGGTTCAGGCTTCGGAGACGCCCAATTCGGTGTCGTCCTGATGGCCTTCTGTCGGCGTCCGCTCAAGCTCTTCGGCCGCGCGTCGCATAGAGGCCGGGACCCGCCCCGCATAGCTGTCACCCGAGATGTTGAGGCGGGCGTGTCCAAGCATCCGAGAAACGCTCAGCAGCTCAACCTCGGCGTCAAGCATCAGGCCGGCGAATGAGTGTCGAGATCGTGTGGACGACACCGCGGGAGCCCCGCTTCGGCAAGGAGCGCGATCCAAGGCGTCGCCAATGGCCACGGCCACTCCGGCGGCGGGCACGCTCGGCGGGCCGGCGCCACCCGGAGAGGCGCGTCCGCTCCGCCGCGGCGCCGAGCACGGTCGAATCCCCACCGACCGTCATTTCCCAAGGTGTCGCGTGGCCTGCAGCACCTGGCTCAGATAGACCAGCCACCAGAGGACTGCTGGCGCCGGATCGTCGAGGAAGTAGTGAAAGAACGGGTCGAAGGCCCTGGCCTGCCCACCGAGGTAGGGCTGCGCGTAGGATCCAACCAGCTCGCGAAGGGTCGGCGGTGGGTGCAGGGAGTCCAGGGGGCGCTTCCCGAGCCACCGCGTCCGAATTTGGTAGCACAGCGCGTCGAGCGTGGAGAAGGCCAGCGTCTGGCAATCCTCGACGGGGCTCAGGAGGAAGGTTCCGACCCGGTAGTCCCGCACCGGCTCGACCGGCTCGCCCCGGGCGATCTTGAGGCACATCAGGGGCACGTTAATGCCCAGTGCGGTCAGGTACCAGGAGATGTGGCCGAGCCGCGGGTTGACCTCCATCAGCTTGGGCCGGCCGTCTCGCGGATCGATCTTGGTCTGCACGTTGACCCCGCCCCACCAGCCGATCTCGCGCGCCAACTGGGCCGCTCGCGGCAGATAGGGGTGGGGTGGCCCCGATGCACTCGCGCCGGACGAGTCGCGGAAGATCCGCAGGAAGAGGCGCAGGGTCCGCGGGCAGAACCCGACCTTCAGGTCCCCTCCGCGGTCGAGGACCATGAAGAACAGCTGCTTGTTGTTCCCCGGGATGTACTCCTGGACGAGCGGCGGAGTCCCGTGTTCGACCGCCAGGCGCCACTGCTCGCGCAGTCCAGCAAGATCCTGCACCATCCGCAGACCCTTGCCGCCGCTGGTGAAGCGGAGCTTGATGACGAGCGGGAACCCGAGCTCCCGCGCGACCTCGCACAGATCCGATTCCACCTGGGGGAGGAACGTTCGCGGGCAAGGGAAGCCGGACCGCTCCGCCGCCAGGACCATCTTGTGCTTATCGAGCGGCGTCGCGACTGCCTCGTAGTCAGGGATTGGGAGCAGGATCCCGTGCTGCTCGAACCGTGCCCGGTTCTTGGCGAGCACGTAGACTTTGGGATCCCACGATGGGAAGATGGTGTCGATCTCTTCGCGCTCGCATATCGCCAGGATCGTCTGGACGTAGGCCTCCTCGCGCTCGGTGTTGTCGCGGCCGATCCGGCCGGCTCGCCAGTCCGCGGCTGGAGACGGGACGTAGTAGCGCCGGTCGACGTGGCGCGAGTTAGCGGCTGGCGACAGTCGCGCCACCAGTCGGGTCTCGCCGTACATGGTGGCGACGATCTTTCGGGCATACGGGCGCAGGGCGCGGATAATCGTGTAGGCCTGACTGTGCCGGCTGTTGGTGACGAGCAGATTCACGATGCTCCCGGGCGTCAGGAAGCGCGAACCCACTGGCGCTGGACGAAATCTACTATCACGATGACCCGAGCGTCCACCCCACCGTGGGCCGGCCGAGTCACGGACGGCGCGAGTTACACAGGGGCGTGCGCCCGCGAAGCGGCTCCACGGGCGCCTACGACGTCGACATCGTAGGCGGTGGTGCCGTCCGCTCGGCCGTGCGCCTCCACGGCCGTCGCGAGCGTCACCCCCTCCCCAGTGCGCCGGAGGTTGTGGTACTCGGGCACGACGTCGCGGATCAGACACGCTTCGGCCTGGCTTATGATGGCGCCGGGGCGTTCCCGCTCGAGCAGGGCGTAGTAGCGGGCCGGGTCGCGCGCCGCGACCCGTCGCTACCGCGACCGAGCCTGCGCCAACCGGGCCGGCTATGCCCGCGCGGCCGACCGGCGCCTGCCGATCCGCCGGGTGGGCGCCGCTCCTTGTGGGTCCCCTGTCGGCGTGACTATAATCGGCCCGCCCTCGAAGTGACGGACCCGAGCGACGGCCAGGGCTGCTACGTCCGCCCAACACTCGCTGACAGGACTGGGGGGGGGACCGAGGTGAGGCCCTCAGATCGGCCAGGCCACGGCTCCAGGCTCGACATCCTCTATGGTGAAGCGGCCCCTCGACATCGTCGGCTCGGCCGAGCAGGTTCTGCGCCACAACCCGGACGTCGTCTACGTCATCGTGGGGGACGGGCCATCCAAAGCGGTGATGGAGGAGTGCTGCCGCCAGAGGGGGATCCTCGGGAACTTCAGGTTCGTCGGCTGGGTGGAGTACACGTCCATGCCGGCGTACCTCAACCTGGCCGACATCGTGGTCATGCCCTCCGAAGCGGAAGCGCTCGCGCTCGTCTACCTCGAGGCCCAGGCCCGCGGCCGCCTCCTCCTGGCCAGCGACATCCCTGCTGCCCGCGAATTGGTCCAGGACGGGCAGACCGGCCTCCTCTTCCGCATGGGGGACGTCGACGACCTGGCCGCGCAGACCCTCCGCGCCGCGGGGGACGCCGACCCGCGGGCCGCCATCGGCCGGCGGGCCCGCGAATGGGTCCGGACCCACCACGACCTGGAGCGGACTGTGGCGGCCTACGAGCGCACGCTGCGGGACGTCGTCAGCCGCCCCCGACCGTGAGCAGGATGACCCTGCTGGCGACAGGCGGCATGGAGTTGGTTGGCGTCGAGCTCACGATCGTCGCGCCACAGGCTGACCGCTGGTCTTACTCGCTGCCGCAATCCGTCGCCATCGGTAGCGCGCTCACTGCTTCACGATGAGGAGCGGGTCAGGCCAGCCCGCGGATTGCTGCGAGGGCTCGGTCGATCTCTTCGGGGGAGTTCAGTAGGCTGGGGGCAACGCGAGCGTAGGAGGTGGCGTAGGGGGTGACGGTGGCGATGATCCGCTGGTGTGCGAGGCGCTGGACGACGGTGCGGGGGTCGAGCCCGGCGACGTCGAAGCAGATCAGGCCGGCCGAGAGGGTCTGGGATCGGGGGGTGTAGAGGGTCACCGAGGGCATCTGGGCCAGCCCTTCCTTGAACTGACGGTTCAGCTCGTGGATGCGGGCGGCGACTCGGCTTCGCCCGAGCTGCTGGTGAAACTGGAAGGCCTGGGTGAGGGCCCAGCGGTGCTCGAAGGCGTGAAAGCCGCCGGGCGTCATCGCGCTGGCGGGCGTTCCTGCATAAGTGAAGGATGGGATGGTTGGGGTGACCGCCGGCCAGGCGCGCGGATGGCCCCAGAGGAGGCCGGTGCCGCGCGGGCCGAACAGCCACTTGTGGCAGCCGGCGACGAAGAAGTCGCACCCCAGCGCTGCTACCGCGACATCCTCGACGCCGAAGCCGTGGACGCCATCGACGCAGAGCAGGGCACGGTCTGGCTCCTCGCGCCCGGCGTTCACGCGGTCGAGGGCGTCGGCGATCCGCCGAATTGGCAGCTTGAGGCCGGTGCTGGAATGGACCCAGGTCAGGGCAATCACCCGCGTTTCGGGACGCAGGGCCTGGACGATTGCCTCGACGATGCTGTCCTCGGAAACCGCGTCGAGCCGCTCGTAGAGCGGGATCGTGCGAATCGAGGCGCCCGTTCGCTTCGCCTTGAGATTGAGCGACTCTCGGGTGGCGTAGTAGTCGTGCTGGGTGGTCAGGATTTCCTGGCCGGCGCGGAGGTTTAGGCCGTTGTAGAGCAGGCCCAGGCCCATCGTCGTGCTGTCGGTCAGGGCGATGTCCGACGAGCGGGCACCCAGGTAGTGCGCGGCGGCGTCGAGCACCTCGTGCTCGCAGCGTGGGCCCTGGGCGTGGAGGTAGTCGACCGGGTTCTCGTCGAGCCCGCGACGGTGGGCTTCGATCGCGTCGCGAACCGGCGCTGGATGAGAGGCGAGGAGGAATCCCCCCAGATGGATGTAGTCGCGAGCGAGGGCGAATTGCCCGCGCACCGCCTCCCAGCCGTCGCGTAGCGGGTCGGACTGGGAAGGGACGATCGGAGTGGCTGTCTCGCCGGGCGGGAAGGCGGCCAGGGCTCCGGCCAGGCCGAAGCTGGTCCGAGTGAGGAAGCGGCGGCGGTCCAGGGTCATCGCCGCGGCGCCTTTATCATGGGCTGCCTCACCCTCGATGTGATCCCTTTTCTGGTCGGCATTCTCACGCTCACCGGGATGGCGCACGGCGCCTGGTCTCGTGTCGTGCCGGGCGGGTGTGGCTTTGTCGCGTACCGCACAGCGCTGCTAACGGGCCGATTAATCCAAACCGGGGTTGTACTACGTAGGAGGTGGTAGGCTGCCAGGATTCGGCCCGGATTCGGCACTCGGACGCGGGTTGTATCGTTACCTTATCGCCGTTTTGAGTCACCCGTTCTTGCGTTTGCGGGAAGGGACGATTAGGATAGAGCTGCGGGGTAGGCGACGCCATGGCATTGTCCATACGCAGCGCGTCAATCGAGTCGGACATACAACGACCTCAACCGACCTCGATCGGGCCTCTGGTGCTCGCGGTCGACGACGAGCCGGATGGTCGTGACCTGGTCACGGCGCTGCTGCATCAGGTTGGTTACAACGTCGTTACCGCGGCGAGTGGCGAAGAGGCGTTGGCGATGGCCGTCAAGCGCCCACCGGACCTGGTGGTGCTGGACGTGGTGCTGCCCGGAATCGACGGCTTCGAGACGTGTCGTCGCCTGAAGCGGCAGCTCGGGGCGTCGTTGCCGGTGCTGATGCTGTCCGGGCGAGGGCGGAGCGCCGTGATCCAGGGACTGGGCGCCGGCGCTGACGATTATCTTCCCAAGCCATTCGATGTCGAGGAGTTCTGGGCGCGGGTCGAAGCGTTGTTGCGGATACGCTCGGCCGAAACCGCGGCGCGACGGCGAGCCGAGCGGCTGCTGAGCCTGGCCCGCTTGTCTACGGCAGTGACCGGCCGGCTCGACGAAGTCGAAGTCATGCAGCTCGTCCTGGGCGAGGCGCTGCGGCTGCTGGATGCTGAGGGAGCGGCGTTCTACGTCTGGGATCCGTCGCAGCAGGTCCTGCGGAGGCGCCAGGTCGTTGGCGTGGCGAACCCGGACGCCTTTAGCGTGCGCCGCCCTGGTGAAGGCGTCACCGGCCAGGCTTTCGAGCGGCGCCAGCCGATCTGGGTCAACGACTACGGGGACTGGCCCTCGGGTCGACTGGACGCTCAGGCGGCCGGTACTCGGGCCGCCGTGGCCGCACCGCTCCTGTTTGGCGACGAAGCACTCGGCGTGCTGGTGGCGTGGCAGACGCATCCGAACATGCGCTTCGATGGCGAGGATGCCCAGCTCCTGGGCCTTCTCGCGGGACAGGCGGCCGCTTCACTGAACGTCGCGCGGATGTACGCGGCCGAGCGCGCGGCGGCGACTCGCGCCGCGGAACGGGCGGCACAGCTCGTGGCGATCGGCGAGAGCATGGCCGACGGCATCCTGATCGTCGACGGGGCGGGGACGATCACGTCGGTGAATGGCGCCGCGGTCGAGCTGTTGGGCAGGTCGCGCGAGCAGATGGTGGGCTCGCCCGCGGCTCTGGGGTTGCCAGGGATGCGCTGGCCCGACGGCAACCCGGTGACGGCGGAGGGGCTGCCGCTGATGGCGGTCCTGCGGCGCGGTCGTCCGAGTGTCGACCGCGAGCTGATCGTCGACGTCGCTGGCCGCGAACGAATCCTGATCGACACCACCGTACCGTTGCGTGGACCGGATGGACAGATGGCGGGAGCGGTGAGCGTTTTCCGAGACGTCACCGAGCGGCGACAAGCGGATGAGCGCCAGGTCGAGGCCGAGAAGCTGCGGGCGCTCGGGCAGATGGCATCCGGCGTTGCCCACGACGTCAACAATCTGCTGGCGGGTGTCCTTGGGCGGGCTGAGCTGGCGCGACTCGAGATCGAGCGCGGCCATGTTGACCCCGAGCGCGTGGTCGAGTCGCTTCGCTTGATCGAGCAGGCGGCCGAGGATGGGGCTCACACGGTGCGACGGATCCAG
>JACCZL010000115.1 GCA_013695975.1 Chloroflexota bacterium | reverse complement strand
TATGAGGTGGCCGGGCGCACGGCGGCGACACTGGTGGCGGGGCTGTTTGCGCTGTACATCGTCGCGCGACTGACGCTGCTGGGGTGGGCCGACCGCCGAGCGGCGCCTGGCGCGGAGCGGGTCGGATGGGGAGGCTGGCTGGGCGCGGCGCACGACGTCACGTTCGTGTATCTGGCGTTCGCCTGCATCTGGTGGGAGCCCTGGTATCTGACCTGGCTGGTCGCGCTGGCGGCGCTCCAGCCGGATCGGCTCCTCCATGAGCGGGCGCTCCTCTTCTGCTACGGCGGAGTGGTCAACTACGCCATCTTCAAGTACGTCTGGCCGGTCTATCAGCCGATGACCTACACCCAGATCATGGGACTGTCGGTGGTGGCGATCTTCGGGCTGCCGCTGCTGCACCTGGTGTGCACGCTCGGGCTCAGGGGGCAGGGTGCTGGTAGAGCCCTCGGCGGCCATTTGCGCGGATCTGGCGGAGTGCTCGAAGCATCTGGACCGTATCCCTGACCAGCTCGACACTGCTCTGCTCGCCGAGGTACAGGAAATAGACCGGCAGCTCGGCGATGCGATAGCCGAGCTGGCGGGCGATGTACAGCACCTCGACGTCGAAGGCAAAGTCCGCGCGGGTCGTTCGGGCGAAGATCGTCCGGGCCGCTTCGCCGGTCAGACACTTGAAGCCGGCCTGTGTATCAGTCACGCCCAGCCCGAGCATGTGGTTCACCACCCGGATGTAGGTCCGGCCGACGAGATAGCGCTGATAGATGTAGGAAAAGTGCCGAGGATGGAGCGCGAAGAGGGTGCCGGGGTGGCTCCGCGAGGCGATCGTGACCTCGGCGCCGGTATCGAGGGCCTCGACGAACCGCTCGACCCCGTCGATGGGGTAGACCAGGTCGGCGTCGGTGTAGAGGACGTAGCGCCCGCGCGATGCCAGCACGCCGCGCTTGACAGCGTAGCCCTTGCCGCGGTTGCGTCCATTCGAGACGAGCCGGACGAACGGGTAGCGCCGAGCCAGGTCAGCGACGATACTCGGGGTCGCGTCGCGACTGCCATCGTCCACGACGATCAGCTCGCCGTCGCCTCGGTCGGCGAGATACCGCGCGACTTTGCCAACGCTGGCGCCGATCACGTGCTCCTCGTTGTAGGCCGGGAGGACGATCGACAGTCTCGTCACGCCGGGCGGGCCAGGAAGAGGACGTGCGGATAGGGCAGCCGCGAGCGGAGGACGACCGTCTTCGGCTGGAAGCCGGCCAGCTCGAGGAGGGCCGCGTTCTGCTCGCGACTCAGGAAGTACAGCCCCTGGCCTCGGGTGAGCCCGAGACCGGTCATCAGCCGCTCCTGGAGATAGGCGACGCGGTACTTCCAGCGGGGACGGGTGTCGTTGGTTTTGAGCACGAGGACGCCGCCAGTGGCGAGGCGTTCTCGGCAAGCGCGGAGGACGGCCAGCTTGCGCTCGACCCGCAGAAGATACAGGACGTCGAGGATGACGATCGCGTCGAAGTCGCGCTCGTCCAGGTCCTCGACCGTCCCGCGCACGAATCGGACGTTTGGGAGACCCTCCGCGCTGGCGATGGCGACCACGATCTTGGCCGGCGCTGGGTCGACACCTACGACCACGCGGGTCGGGGAGCCGAGCGCCAGGGCATTGGCGAAGAGGCCGTGACCGCAGCCAACGTCGAGGATGCGCCCGCCTGATGGCAGGCGCCCGAGAATCTCGGCGAGCGGCGCCAGGAGCAGGCGAGCCCGCACGAAGGCGCGGATGCCCGGCGAGAGGCGGCGGTAGCGTTGTAGGGACCGCTGGAGGGCTAGGGTTGGCGGGAGGGGCCGTGCGTCGGGTCCAGTCCCCCGCGCGGGCCGACCGTCCGACACGACGAGATACCCTCCCGTGACTCCGCGCTGGCGCGGCGATGGGGGTCGGAGTATACCATCCGAGATGAGGGACCGCGTCCGCCCCTACGACCGGTCCTCCCCAATCCAAAAATGTGACGCAGATCCCCAGGAACGAGGGACGAGCCTGACTCTTCTGCACTCTCCGCTCTCTACGGCCCACTCCCGTCAACTCGTCGTCAACGCCGACGACTTCGGGATCAGCCTCGGGGTGAACCGTGGCATCGTCGAGGCGCACCGACGGGGTCTCGTCACCAGCGCCAGCCTGATGCCGAACCTCGCGGCGGCTGAGGACGCGCTCGCTCAGGCTGCCGAGTGTCCGCGCCTCGGCCTTGGCCTGCACCTGACCTTGACGGCCGGCCGACCGCTCTCTCCGCCTGA
>JACCZL010000079.1 GCA_013695975.1 Chloroflexota bacterium | reverse complement strand
CACCCAGTTTGTGATCGCCAGATTGCTGACCCCGCCGGCCCCGGCATAGGCCGCGAACCCGCCGATCACCAGCCAGTCTGCGCCCTGTGGGATCAGGCCCATCAGGTTTCCGGTCTGGGAGTCTCGGATGTAGTACGCGCCGCCGCCCAGGAACCCGAGGAAAACGGTGAGCCAGTTTGTGGGCGCCACGAAGACGAGGCCGACGAAGAGTAGGAACACCAGGATCCAGATGATCATGAACCACTCGGCAATCTCGAGTGTCTTCGAGATGCGCGAGCCGAATAGGAATAGCACCAGCGACGCGAAGAACGTCATGTAGCCCCAGAAGAGCACCTGGCCCGAGTGCTCGGGTCCAGGCACGCCTCCGATGAGAGCGGCCACGATCGCCGTCGCCGCCGACGCCGCCCAGCCGGGCCAGCCGTTGTTCATGAACGAGGCGAACACGTAGTACCAGCCCCAAAAGGCGGGGCCGGCAGCTCGGCGACTTCCCACGGCGGGAGCTCGCCCCCTTCGACGAGGCGTCCCCTGGGTGCTCCAGACTGGGCGGCTTGCCCTGATGCCATGACACTCCTCCTTCGGCGTTTCCTACGCCGTGCGCCCCATTGTCGGCCTCGGACGGCCCGCCGTCAAGAGGCGGTCAGCGCCCGCCGCCGTAGAGGGTCCTCGGCAACCAATTCGCGAGCTCGGGGAATGCGTAGAGCACGATCATCGCGAGAAACTGGATCACCATGAACGGGTACATGCCGTTGAAGATCTGGTTCAGCGTGACGCTCACCGGCGCCACGCCCTTCAAGTAGAAGGCCGACATCGCCACCGGCGGGGAGAGGAACGAGCTCTGCTGGTTGAGCGCGACCATGATCCCGAAAAATAGTGGGTCGATCCCGAACTGCGCCAGCAGCGGCAAGAACAACGGCAGGAAAATGATCGTGATCTCGGTCCATTCGAGCGGCCAGCCGAGGAAGAAGATGATGATCTGGGCGAGCCAGAAAAACTGGAACGGGGTGAGCCCGAGTCCGAGCACCCACTGCTCGATCAGCGCCGCCCCTCCGAGGCGGGCGAAGACGGCCGCGAAGAGGCTCGACCCGACGAAGAGCCAGCCGACCATCGCCGAGGTGCGGGCTGTCAGGAACACCGACTCCTTGAGGTTCTGGAATGACAATCTCCCGTACGCCGCGGCCAGACTGAGCCCACCCAGGGCGCCGACGGCGGCCGCCTCGGTCGGCGTCGCGATGCCAGCCAGGATCGACCCGAGCACGGCGCCAATCAGCAGCGTGAGTGGGAGGAACGAGGTCAGCAGATTGAGCGCGATGGTGGAGATCGGAAAGTCGCGCTCCTCCTTGGGCAGCGCTGGCGCCGTCTTGGGATTCGAGTAGACCCGGACGAGGATGTAGAGCAGATAGAGTGAGGCGAGCATCAGGCCGGGCAAAAACGCGCCCGCGTAGAGGCGGGGCACCGAGACACCCGCGACGGCGCCGTAGAGGATCAGCAACACGCTCGGCGGGATCAAGATCCCGAGCGTACCGCCGGCGGCGATGGTGCCGGCGGACAGCTCAGTCTCGTACCGCGCGCGCAGCATGGCCGGAAGGGCCAGCAGACCGATGAGGGTGACCGATGCCCCGACGATGCCAGTGGCCGTCGCGAAGACGGTGCAGGTCGCGAGGGTGGCGATCAGGAGCGAGCCGCGAAGCGGACCGAGGCCGAGCTGGATGCTCCGGAACAGCCGTTCCAGCGTGCCCGCCCGCTCGATGATGTAGCCCATGAAAATGAACAGCGGCACGGAGATCAGCACGTCGTTCGTCATCACGGCGAATGCCCGTTGGACCAGCAGGTTGAACACGAGATCGCCGAAGCCGAGGTAGCCGAAGATCACTCCCAGTGCCATCAGCGTGAACGCCGTCGGGAAGCCGATCATGATGGCCATGCACAGCAGCGCCAACATGATGATGCCGAGGAGCTGCTCGTTCACATCTGGCTCTCCCTGGCCAGGCGCGTCTCCGTCTCTTCGACATCAGAGAGTCGCTCCGGCCACTCGCCGGTTCGGATCGCCTCGATGCAGCGGAGGATCTCGACGAGTCCCTGGAGCAGCATGAAGAAGGCGGCGATCGGGATGATGTACTTGAACGGCCAGATGATCGGCCCGCCGGGGCTAGAGGACGACCGTTCGTTCACCAGCCGCGAGACGGTCGCGAACTGCTCTCCCGCCCACACCAGGGCCAGGACGCCCGGTAAGAAGAACGACAGGTAGAGGAGGAGATCGACCGCGGCCTGGGTCTTGACGGGCCACTTCCGATAGAACATGTCCCCGCGGACGTGCCCGTTGCGCGAGAGGGTGTACGCTCCGGCCATCATGAACAACGTGCCGTACAGGATGTAGCTGACGTCGAACGCCCACCGCGTCGGCGCGCTGAACAGGTAGCGCATCACGACGTCGTACGTAACCACTCCCGTCAACCCGACAATCATCCAGCCGAAGGCCTTGCCGACCCACGCGCTCAGATGATCGACCAGAATCAGGTAGCGGGTCACTCAGGCTCCTTTAGCGCGCGCGCCGAGGGGGGCCCCGCCTCCGCGCGGCGGGGCACCCCTTGGGTCCTCGAGGGCCGGCCTC